>NZ_JAUBQE010000081.1:0-19880 GCF_036701115.1 Microcoleus sp. Pol1C5
CGATCTGTTCGATCGCCCTATCCCCTAAGCCTTGCTGTATAAACCTTTTAGCTAATTATTCAGCAAGCCCTAAGTAACTGCAATTTCATATTGCAGAACTAAAATTTCATCAGCTTTTAACATAGCCATAGCATATTCACTCCCTTGACTATCAGCAAACTCCACTAAATACTGACATTCCTTTCCCGTATCATACACTTCAACAATAGTTCCCACAAGTCCAACTGGCAAACTAGAAATAGATGCGTATTCTGGTTCCACTAGCGCTAATCGCGTATTTGAAATCGGCTTGAGAATTGCAACAGAATCCAAAGCTCTAAAGTGTTTGATCATAGTTTAAGAAAAGCTGAAATCCAACAACGGTTAGAATTAGTTGAAGTAATTTCCCAGAAGTACCTTCTCAAGGTTTTTAGGGGCAGGTTTAGTTAGGATATACGCGATCGCAGCGAGTTTACCCATTTCAAGCACCCGCCCTCCCCACGCTAGGATTTACCCCTTACTTAGGCCTTAAGTTCGCGCTGCTAAACTCAGAAGCCACAATCATCGACCCAATCCCCGCATCCGTAAATATTTCTTGCAGCAAAGCATGAGGAATTCGACCGTCAATAATGTGAGCACCCTTCACACCCTGAGCCAAACTCCGCACACAACAATTAACTTTCGGAATCATCCCCCCAGACACAACTCCCGACTCAACCAACTCTCTTGCTTCTTGAATATCTAACTTAGCAATCAGACTCTCTGGCTTGTGATAATCCTCTAAAATTCCCGCAGTATCAGTCATCAAAATCAACTTTTCGGCTCCCAAACCAGCCGCAATTTCTCCAGCCACCGTGTCAGCATTAATGTTGTAAGATTGACCTTTTTCATCCGCCGCCACGCTCGACACCACCGGAATATAACCGCTGTTCACCAAAGACTCCAAAATCTGGATTTTCACGCCGCTGACTTCACCAACAAATCCAATTCCTTCCCTGCCATCTGGACGAGCTTGAATCAGATTGGCATCCTTGCCACACAATCCCACTGCTTTGCCGCCAGCTTGGTTGATTAAGGAAACAATTTCCTTATTTACTTTGCCCACCAAAACCATTTCCACAACTTCCATTGTCGCCGCATCAGTCACTCTCAAACCATCCTTGAATTGCGGCTCAATTCCCAGTTTTTCCAGCCAAATATTAATTTCCGGGCCGCCGCCGTGAACCACAACCGGACGCATCCCCACGCAAGCTAGCAGCACAATATCCCGAACCACCTTGTCTTTGAGATTGCTATCTTTCATCGCCGCACCGCCATATTTGACCACTATGGTGCGACCGGCAAAGTGTTGAATGTAAGGCAGTGCTTCGGACAGCACCTCTACTCGATTAGTGTCCGAATTCCTAACAAAATCGCTTTGTTTGAGCATGGGTAAATTACAAAAGACTAAAAACTCAATTCTAAACTTTAATGGCTAAAGCACATATTAACAGCCACAAAAATCACTTTTTCCCTGAATTTTATCGACGCGCAGGCTTGCTCGATCGCCTTTCTTGAGTCCCATCCTCAAAAAATTAATAGGTTTTTTTAATGAAATCATTAAAATTTTTGTATTATAACTTATACATTTTTTGCTACAGTCAAGAAATGTATAACTCCCTTGATTTACTTAACGTTTTATGTTAACTGCTGTCGCCCCAGACTCCGAAAACCTTCACTACAAGCTACCATCAGAGGCTGACTCGTCCCCCTGGATGACGGTATTTTGCGATTTAGACGGGCCCATAGTCGATGTGTCCGATCGCTACTATGCCACCTATAAACAAGGATTAGCCGATACTCAAGCAGCTTATCTTGCTAGGGGAATCAACCTCAACCTCCAAATCCTCAGCAAACAGCAGTTTTGGCAAATGAAACAAAACCGAGTGCCCGATGCTGAAATCGCCAAAAGTTCCGGCTTGTCGGGAGAAGAAATTCACGTTTTTCTCGGATGCGTCAGTCAGATTGTCAATCAGCCAGACTTGTTGCACTTAGATCGCATCCAGCCGGGAGTGCAATGGGCGATCGGACTCCTGCACTCCCGCGGCGTGCGGCTGATTTTAGTCACCCTGCGGCCGAGAAATCAAGCCGTTCAACTGTTACAAAATTACGGTTTAGCCAGACTGTTTACCAGCATTCGCGGAACTCAGATGGCGGATGCCGCCTATCACAACTATACAGCCTTAAAAACAGAATTGTTGGCTGAAGTTGCAGAAGAATTTGAGTCATCGCTGGGTTCGGCTTGGATGATCGGAGATACAGAAGCAGACATCCTCGCAGGCAAAGCATTGGGAATACCTACAATTGCCGTTACCTGCGGAATTCGCAGCCGCTATCAACTGCAAAAGCACCAGCCTAATTTCATCCTCAGCGATTTGATTATTGCCGTTCATCACTTATTAGGTTCGGGCCAACAAGTAATATAGCAATCCTAAATGAGTCACAAAAATTTATCTGAATTAATACCAACTTAATCAGGATTGGTGAAGCCCAATGTGTTTGCAATTGATTTAGGATTGCTATAGTAGAATGACTACAGTTAACAGTAATTAGTGAACAGTTAACTGTTGACTGTTAACTGTTGACTAAGGACTAATGACTAATGACCAATGGCTGATGACTAATCGCTGACTAAGGTTTTTCTACATTCTTGGTCATTTCCCACAAGCGATTGAGCGGAAAATAAATCACCGGAGCCCAAAGACTGCTAAGAATAGCAGAACACAAAGCCACTCGCTGGTGATAGCTCCAAATTTCCAGTAAAGCCCGATCGCCCATAGAAAAAAATTGCAGCCCCATCACCGTTTCCGCTACCACCGCCATCCCAAATACAATTAACGCGATCGGGATCGGATCTCTCTCAACAATATCTACCGGAATCGACCAGGTTTTCTGCAAAACAACTGTTAAGACTCCTACAACAACTAGACTGACAGCATGGGTGGGATGAGGAGCCGTCATCGCATCTTGAAGAAACCCCAAAACCAAGCCCATGCTAGCAGCTCCCCAAACTGTACGTTTCCGCTTAATACTCCAAGCTACCAACCAAATTAACAGCCAGTTCGGTCCAATTCCCAGCAATTCCATTCCCGGCATCCGAGTGGGCAATATCAGTATGCACAGCATCACAGATAGAAATGTAACTGCGAAGTTGAGAAATTGGCGCGATCGCGGCGAAGACATCCGAGATAAAGCTTTCATTGTTGCTGTGCTCCCTCAGATGGTGCAGAAGATTGACTCTGCGAATCCTTTGGTTCGACTTGCTTAGAGTGGGGGTAAACCACCGCCCACTCCAGAGCATTCATCGGTGCAGAGAACTCAACCACAGCTTCTGGAGCCGGAGTTTTATTCATATCCACCGAAACCACTTTTCCCACAGGCAAACCAGCAGGGAACAACTGACTGTAAGAAGAAGTTGAAACCACATCCCCAGGCTTGACATTGGGAACATTCTCAAAAAACTCCATCACCGCCTGATTTCCGCCTTTCCCGCGCATAAAACCCATATGGCGACTGCGGGTAATTCCCACACCCAATTGACTCGTAGCGTCGCTGACTAACAGCACCAAGCTAGTATTAGGAGTAACGCTGACAACCCTGCCTACTAAACCGCCGGGACCCATCACAGTAAAATCTGTTTTGATGCCATCGTTACTGCCGCGCCCCAAGGTTACTTGCTGCCACCAGTGGTCGGCGCTGCGACCGACAATAGGAGCTACAATTCCTTGAGGTTTCTTACCCGAAACGTAACCTAAAAGCTCTTTTAGCTTCTGATTTTGATTTTCTAATTCTAATAGCTGCGCTTGCAATTCTTGAGTGCGCGCCGAGATAAGTTCCTCTTGCCCAGAGCCGTTGGCGTGAAACGGACGAGTCACCCAATTGTAAACTTCAAATACTGCCGCACCTTGTGTTTGCCTAACTCCCCAAGCGGCAGTTACAGCTAAACCTAGAAGAGCAATTTGCAGCCGCAGATCCCACCACTTTCGGAATGTATTTTTTAGCATAATTTCACTAATCTAAAATTGTTAAGTCAGGATTTTAGATTTGAGATTGCAGCCGTATTTCTAAATCCACAATCCCAAATTTGTTAACTACATATTACGCGACGACTGCCCGCTGAAAACCCGTTCTAACTGTTTGTTTTCCAATACCCTACCAGTTCCCAAAACCACGCAGCACAGAGGATCTGCTGCCACGTGAGTGACAATTCCTGTTTCATGACTGATCAGAGTATCTAAACCTTTCATTAGCGCGCCACCACCAGCCAGCATAATTCCCCTGTCAATAATATCTGCTGCTAATTCCGGGGGGGTGCGTTCCAAAGTACGCTTGACAGCTTCCACAATTACTGAAAGCGGTTCCGACATACTTTCGCGAATTTCTGGGCCTTTGATAGTAACAGTTCGCGGCAGACCCGACAGTAAGTGCAAGCCCCGCACTTCCATCATTACATCGTCATCCTCTGGAGTTGGATATGCAGAACCAACCTGAATCTTAATTTCTTCAGCAGTGCGTTCGCCGATGACCAAATTGTGAACTTTTTTCATGTATTGGACGATCGCCTCATTGAGTTCGTCGCCGGCTACCCGCACAGACTCACTGATCACCGTACCTTGCAAACTCAAAACCGCAACTTCCGTCGTACCTCCGCCTATATCTATAATCATATTGCCAGTCGCCTCAGCAACAGGCAGTCCAGCTCCGATCGCCGCAGCGATGGGTTCATCAATTAACCGTACTTCTCTAGCACCGGCCTGAGTCGCCGCCTCAATGACAGCACGCCTCTCGACTCCGGTGACACCACTGGGGATGCCAATAATTATCCGCGGCGAAACTAAGCTTCGGCCTTCGTGAACTCTGCGGATAAAAGTCTTAAGCATCAGTTCTGCCGTATCGAAGTCTGCAATTACCCCGTCGCGAAGCGGGCGCAGTGCTATGACATTCCCTGGCGTGCGGCCGAGCATTTTTTTTGCTTCTTCTCCAACAGCCAGCGGTATTTTTAAATCTTGGTCGATCGCCACTACAGAAGGTTCCTGCAGAACAATACCTTTGCCCGATACATAAACGAGCGTGTTAGCAGTACCGAGGTCGATACCCATATCTCTAGATAACGAAAATCGATTGAGAAGACCCACTGATTCGTACCCCCCCCAAAAACTAAAATACTATTGTGTGCAATAATGTTGTTACAAAAGTGTAACCGAGGTGGATTCTATTACGTTTTTCATCCTGAGTCTAGTCAGAAATGTACATTGTCGAGCTCAGGTTGAGCGCAGACTTGCCAATCATCCACCATCAATATGTTCTGCTAACTGGGTGTACAATCAGGATGAAGCCTCACAAGCGTTGTTCCAAGTTCAGTTTGGAGGCTAATGCGCGTGTGGACTGTTTAACTACATCACCGATCGACCACATTCCCAAAAAAGTTTATGAGTCTTAATGTTGTGACTTTAGTAGGCCGCGTCGGCGGCGACCCGGACGTTAAGTATTTTGAGTCGGGTACAGTTAAGTGTAGTTTGACGCTGGCAGTGAATCGCAGAACCAAGAACAGCGATCAACCAGACTGGTTCAATCTGGAAATCTGGGGCAAAACAGCGCAGATTGCGGCTGACTACGTTCGCAAAGGCTCTCTAATTGGCGTAACAGGCTCTTTGAAGTTCGATCGCTGGCAAGACCGCAATACCGGTTCAAATCGCTCAAAGCCGGTAATTAAAGTAGACCATTTAGACTTGCTGGGTTCTAAACGCGACAACGAGTCGGGTATGTCGCAACACAACAGCGAATTCTAGCGTTTGGGGAATTTGGGAAGTAATATTTGTGAATTGGGTGGGTGCTCGTGACTTCAGAAAAGTTAGAAATTGTTCAAACTGAGTACCAAGCTGGGCAAGTAGCTTTTGAGAGTGGCCGGTATGCTCAAGCTGTGCAGAGTTTAGAAACAGCTACCGGTTTAGTCGATCGAAATTCCCGGTTGGGCGGTGAGGTACAAATGTGGTTAGTGACAGCCTACGAAGCCTCTGGCAATACAGAAAGGGCGATCGAGCTTTGCCGCAAGCTCACCCGCCATCCCCGCCAAGAAACCCGCCAGCAAGCAAAGCGCTTGCTGTTCATTCTCGAAGCTCCCAAACTCACTATCCCTCCTGAATGGATGGTGAAAATCCCTGATTTGGCAGCTTTAGATGAAAATCAATCAATTAGTTTTCAAGCCAATCCGAACGCTGATATCAAGTACGCTAAACCAAAGCCAGTCGTACCAGAGCCTGTAGATTTGAGTCAGGTTAATACGAAAGATAATAGGTTTATTTGGGTGGCGTTAATTGCGATCGGGCTAATTTTAGGCGGATTATTTATTAGTTATTAATCATTTTTTCATTCGCACAAACTCTATCTCTAGGGTGCGCCGAGGCTCACCTCACCCCTACTGAGAGAAGTTAAGCAATGCCTTTTAGCAATTATAAAAGTATCAGCGCGGTCGCGAAATAATTCCAAATTAATTACCTATCGGATAATTTCATTGTCGATAAAGCATTTGTAGTTAGCGCAGTTTTTCGGAATGAATTAGAAGTGATTTTTAATGAGGGAGTATTTGACAACTCGGAAATCGCCATTTGTGAAAATATCATTTATCCTGTATTAAAAAAAGTTTGGAAAAATTATCAAACTAATTTTCTCCTCTGGAGTGACCAAACCTTAGTCTATAATGAGAATTTGTCAGTAATTCCAGATTATATATTGGCGAAGCGCTCCCCCCTCGGCACAGTAGTTTTTGACAAGCCCTATTTCATATTAGTTGAAGCTAAGAAAGAGAGCGCATTTGATGAAGGATGGGGGCAGTGTTTGGCAGAAATGCTCGCCGTGCAGCGACTTAACAATGAACCAGAACAAACTATCTTTGGTCTTGTTTCTAATGGCGCAATGTGGCAGTTTGGCAAGCTGAAATTAGAAATGTTTACTCAAAATAAATTTTTCTATACAATTAAGGACTTAGAGCGACTGTTGGCAGCCGTTAACTATGTTTTTAAACAGTGTGAATTACAATTATAGGAAAAGGAAGTTCGGCAACGGGTTATTTGACAGATGTAACGGATGTAGCTGAGGTTAGGAAGAAGGAATAAGGAAGGCACCACAAGTAGTTTTGGCACGGATACACGGATTAATTATCTAGCAAGAGGCAGGAGTCAGATGTTGAATAGCGATAATTGCTAAAATAAAAAAAAGACCAAACCAGAAAGGCGATTATTGTGAGCGATTCAACCATAGAACAGATTTTGAAATTGGCCTCTCAACGCGCGGATGCCGCTGAAGTATACTACCTGTCGAGTCAAGACACCCCCATAGAATTTGAAAACAATCGCCTCAAATCCCTGCAAACCAAAGCACTGCAAGGCGTAGCACTCCGGCTGATTTACCAAGGCAAAATCGGTTTTGCCAGTTCCACAGATTTAACGCGGGTAGAGGATTTAGTAGATGCAGCGATTCAAACAGCCGAAATCGGCGACCCCGCAGAATTTGAACTCGCCTCCAACTTTCACCTAAAAGGCCCGGAAACCACCTACACTCCGCCCACCACTCAAGAATTAGTGGAAAACGGCAAAAACCTCATTGAGCAAGTTCACGCTTACAATCCCGATATTATGGTAGATGTCGGCTTCCACGTCCGCAGCGGCCGCGTGAAAATTGCTACGACGCAAGACCTCTATGCCGAAAGAAGCAGCCAAATAATCAGCGGGACGATCGCGGGAAATTTGGTAAAGGGAGAAGACTTTATGCAAGCATACAGTTACGACGTAGCGCGCGATCGTCCCCTCGACACCAACAGCATCCTCGAATCACTCCTCGAAAAATACCGCCTCGCCGAACATTCAGCCACCATCACCAGCGGTTCCTACCCAGTATTATTTACCCCCAGAGCCGCAGCTAGCACCCTCGGCGGCCTGTTTGATACCATCCTTTCAGGTCAAGCAGTAGTTCAAAAAGCCTCTCCCCTAGCCGACAAAATCGGCGAAACCTTATTTGACGAACGCTTTACCTTTTTTGAAGACCCCACCTTAGGCCCTTCTGCTTGTCCCTTTGACGACGAAGGTACACCCACCACCCGCAAAGTCTTGATAGACAAAGGTACTGTCACCGGATTTTATTGGGATCGCAGGTGGGCCGCTCGCGCCGGTGTACAATCAACCGGCAACGGTTTTCGTGGCGGATTGTCTCGCCCAGGCCCTGATTTGACTAACTTTTGCATTTCCCCAGGAAATACCGCCACTCAAGACTTGATTGCTAGCATGGACGAAGGTCTAATAGTAGAGCAAGTTTTAGGTGCCGGTCAGTCAAATCAGTTAGCTGGCGAATTTTCTGTCAATTTGGACTTAGGCTATAAAGTAGAAAAAGGCAAAATTGTCGGCCGCGTCAAGAATACAATGGTGGCAGGCAGCATTTTTGAAGCCTTTAAAAATTTGGCAGATTTGAGCAGCGAAGCCGAATGGGTAGGCGGTGCGGCATATTTGCCGAGTATGCTGTTTCAACAGTTGGGTGTAGCTTCCAGGCAATAAGTTCAGTGCGGTTAATTCCAGGTAAGGCCGACACTGCTGCTAGAAAAATGTTAGCACTCACGTCAAAAAAACCCGGTTTCTGCCACAAAGCATCTGTGAAATCGCCCTTCGGCAGCCCCTAAACCGGGTTTTTGGTATGCGGTTCGCAAGTCCAGACGTGGAAATAAAAACACATAAATACTGCCGGCAATTCAACGCTTTGCTAATTCATGCAAATAGGGAAAAACAGGGAAAAAGGTACAATGAAAGAGCAAAATTTTAAGGATGGAACTCGGAAGAAGAAAAAGCACTTTTTCTTTCTTTTACCTTTGGTTTTTTGCCTTTTAACTCTAGTGAGTGGATGCGTTCAGTACGATGTCGGGGTGAACTTTGAGAGTCAAACTCGTGGCGAAATCGTGCAGCACATAAAACTGGGGGAAAGGTTGACGAGCTTCAGCACCGAAACTGTTGCAGAATGGTTGAAAAGCGTAGAACGCCGGGTGAGGTTGCTGGACGGAAAAACTAAACGGCTTTCGCCCACAGAAGTTCTAGTGAGGATTCCTTTCAATAATGGAGCCGAGTTGCAAGACAAGTTCAACCAATTTTACAATCCCGTCGCACCAACGACAAAATATCGGACCGCAAGTCCGCTAGAAACAGATTTGCCGAAGTTTGAATCTCACCTGAATGTCAAGCAGAATAATTTGTTATTGGTGCTGCGAAATCGGTTGAGTTTGGAATTGGATTTGCGCTCTCTTTCTCTGCTTTCTTCTAACGGCAGTCTGCTGCTGAGTCCGGGGGGACTTTTGGAGCTAGACTTTAGCTTGAACACGCCTTGGGGCGCCGAAAGTATTGAAACTGTCGCCGGTGCGCTGGTTCCCGAAATCTATCAGCAAGGAAAACAGTTAGTTTGGAAGCTCAAACCCGGAGAAGTTAACTATTTGGAGGCGATATTCTGGATTCCCAGTCCCGTAGGAATTGGGGCGCTGATTATTGCCTTATTTGTAGCTGCGGGGATTGCTTTGAAATATCAAATATTGCCAGCGCTGGGAATCGGCAAGAAATCGCAAAACATCGGTCAAACCTAAAAAGGATATGTCCTAGAGGGGCGGGTGAACCAATCTCTTCAATCAACTCTCAGAGCTGCAATAAACCCGCCAATCCTCGGATATTATGGTTAATTTAGCAGATTTGATATTATCAAAAAAGCTGGGATAATCTGCCCAAAAACAGTTGACAAATGGGAAACAATTTGCTTAACCTGAATTGAGAATTAGGAACAGAGAAAATGCGATCGCTAAATTTCTTCTTCATCTTTCTGATTTGCTTGGCTCTAGTATTATTCAGCATCGAAAATACACAGCCAGTCGCGATTCAAGTTATCAAAGGGGTCCAAGTTAAAGCTCCGCTGTGCGTAGAACTAATTGTAGCGACCGGATTAGGGGCAACACTAGCCTGGCTGTTCAGTCTGTGGTCGAGAATGCAGCGAACCCTCGCATTGCGCCAAGAGATTCGCCAAGTTCGCGAAAAAGAGCAGCGGATTCAGGAATTAGAACAAAACCTTGAACGCTATAAAGCTGAAGTAGAAGCCAAACAACCTTTGTTAGAAAGTGCAGAACCGATAAGTTTAGAAATAGCAGCCATTGAGGGTACAACTTCTGAAATGACCGCCAATTAACTTGATATGCTCTCTCGTTTTCTCAGAGGCAAAATCTAAAATCTAAAATCTAAAATCTAAAATCGAATGGCCGTTTCCCCAGACCAAGATGGTTTAGAAACGATTTCCGAGGGGATCGCAATTTTAATTGACCTCGCAGAACGGGGAGAAATCGATCCTTGGGACGTTAAGGTAATTGAAGTGTTCGATCGATGTTTGAGCAAGCTTACGAACGCCTGCGATGGCGATGCAAGTAAGGATTTCTCTGATTTGTCCCACTCCGGCCAAGCGTTTTTGTACGCTTCCATGCTGGTTTTGCTCAAAGCAGAAAGTATCGTCCTCTCAGAACCCCCCGCGAATCCAGAGTCGGCCGAGGAGGCGACACTCGAAGACGCAGAACACTCAGGAGGGCGACACTTGCCCCAGCATTTGGAGCGGCAATTGCGCCGTCGAGGTGTAGCTCAACTACCGCAAAAACGCCCGGTGACTCTCCCAGAACTGATTGAGCAGTTGCAGCTCATGAAAGCCGCCATGGAGCAGACAGTTACCCCCCGGCGTCGCCCTACCTCAAAAATGCGATCGCAAGCAGCTCAGGCTATCTTTGAGCTAGCTCACCAAGAAAATCTCGTAGAAACTGCTAGCGAACTCGAACGGTTTCTGGCTCACCGGGGCTCGGAAATTGACGAGGGTTGGCTGGACTTGGACAAATTGTTGGACCTCTGGCATCATAACGATTTGCACTCTCCTGTCAACCCAGAACTCCCGGTATCGACTGGGGAAGTTCACTTGCCAAATCATGACCGTGTGGGTATTTTTTGGGCACTGTTGCTGCTGTCGGCTCAGTCTAAAGTAGAGTTGCTTCAAGAGGAGTTTTACCAAGACCTAAAAATCCGCGCGCTTTGAGCTTGCAGGGTATTAGTTTCTCGGGCGAAACTAATAACTGTGCCGCTGCGTCAGTTAAAATTCCAGACAGAACCTCGCTCGCCGCCATTCTGCTGCTGAGTCTCGAATGCGGACAGCGGGAGTGCGAAGTTTTTGCTGATTCCCGATTCCTGGTTTTTTAAATCAAGCAAATAGGGAAGAGTCATTGATAGCCTGGTACGATGTCGCCTATAAATAGGTCAATCGATTTTAGATTTTAGATTTTAGATTTTAGATTTACTTTTGCATTAAATCTGAGAGCTTGAACTAGCGTCTAAAATTTTGAAATCGACCCGGACGCTCGCGTCGGAAACTTGTACCCGTTTTTGGGCGGGGTCAGGATTTTGCTGCGATCGATGCGATCGCAACCGCTAGCATCTAATTGTTCAGTTGATATCAGTTAACAGAGGGTTGAGGAAGTTAATAATGAAAGCGATGATTCTGGCGGCCGGTAAAGGCACTCGCGTCCGTCCCATTACTCAGACAATACCCAAACCGATGATTCCCATCCTGCAAAAGCCAGTGATGGAGTTTTTGGTTGAATTGCTCCGCCAGCACGGATTTGACCAGATTATGGTCAATGTTTCCCACCTGGCAGACGTGATTGAAAACTACTTCCGTGACGGTCAAAAGTTTGGGGTACAAATTGCCTATTCTTTTGAAGGGCGAATTGAGGACGGAGAAATGATTGGAGAGGCTGTCGGTTCGGCTGGCGGCATGAAACGAATTCAGGACTTCTCGCCGTTTTTTGACGATACTTTTGTAGTGCTGTGCGGCGACGCTTTGATTGACTTGGACTTGACTGCTGCTGTGAAGTGGCACCGGGAAAAAGGGGCGATCGCTACTATTGTTATGAAATCGGTTCCCCGCGAGGAGGTTCCCAGTTACGGAGTGGTAGTAACAGACGAGTCTGGCAAAATTAAAGATTTCCAAGAAAAACCTTCTGTAGAGGAAGCTCTGAGTACCGACATTAACACTGGTATTTATATTTTTGAACCGGAAATATTCAAATACATCCCTTCGGGCCAGGAATACGATATCGGTTCGGAGTTATTTCCCAAGCTAGTAGCAGAAGGCGCGCCTTTTTACGGGATTAGCATGGACTTTGAGTGGGTGGATATCGGCAAAGTTCCTGACTATTGGCGGGCAATTCAGAGCGTGCTGCTGGGACAAGTTAAAAATGTTTCGATTCCCGGAATTGAAGTGCGCCCCGGTGTTTACGCGGGTTTGAATGTAGCTGTCAACTGGGATAAGGTTGATATTACTGGGCCTGTTTACATTGGCGGGATGACGATCATTGAGGATGGAGCAAAAATTGTCGGCCCGACAATGATTGGCCCAAATTGCTGGCTTTGCAGTGGCGCGACTGTGGAAAACAGCGTGATTTTTGAGTATTCCCGTTTGGGCCCGGAGGTGCGGTTGGTTGATAAACTGGTGTTCGGGCGCTACTGCGTTGATAAAACCGGGGCTGCGATCGATTTGCAAGCGGCGGCTCTCGATTGGCTGATTACTGACGCTCGCCAAGTTTTACCGACTCAACACGGAGAAGAGCGGCGGGCGATATCTGAAATTCTCGGTCATGGTGCATAATTGCTAATTGGGAATTGCTAATTAATCAAGGTAAGGTGCGCAGTGCGCACCCTACTTTTACATTTATGAGCTCAGCTTTCAATTCTGGTAATGTGCGTAGATTGCACCCTAAATTTTAAGACTGAAGATAAGTATATTGGCTGAGACTCCGCTCGTAATTTTGCAGCAAAAGTTGGGCCTCGGAAAGAGTAATTTTATTTTGCTGCAAAGCTGCTTCTGTCTGACGGCGGATGCTTTCAACCAAATTTTCTGCATCATATTGTACGTAGCTGAGGACCTCTTTCATAGTGTCTCCTTTCACAACGTGTTCGATATGATAGCCAGAAGGTGTTAGCTGAATGTGAACTGCATTAGCATCGCCGAATAAGTTGTGAAGGTTGCCCATAATTTCTTGATAAGCACCTCCCAAAAATAGCGCCAAATAGTACGGTTCTCCAGGTTTGAGAGTATGCAGTTCCAAAACCGACTTCACATCTCGCAAATCGATGAATTGGTCGATTTTGCCGTCGCTGTCGCAGGTAAGATCGGCTAAAATACCGCGTTGAGTTGGTTCTTCGTCGAGTCGGTTAATTGGCATAATTGGGAACAATTGGTTAATTGCCCAACTGTCCGGTACTGACTGGAAAACAGATAAGTTGATGTAATAAATAGACGCCATCACTTTTTCTAAGTCTTCCAAATCATCCGATACATATTCTTTTAGCCGCGCGATCTTCTGTATTTTATCGCAGCAAGCCCAGTACAACTGTTCGGTTTTCGCCCGTTCCGCAATTCCCAAATAGCCTAAGTTAAATAAACTGACTGCTTCTTCCTTAAATTGGATAGCATCGTGATAAACTTCTTGGTAATTTTCGGGACTGATAGATTGGTAAATTTCGTAGAGATTGCGCGGAATTTGGTGCGCGTTTTCATCTACTGGTTCGGGTACTTCTCTGGGGACATCGCTAGTACCGAGTACGTCAAAAACTAACACTGATTGGTGAGAAGCGATCGCCCGCCCGCTTTCGCTAATGATAATGGGAACCGGGATTTTGCGCTCGTCGCACGCATCTTTCACTCCCGCTACTACGTCGTTAGCGTAGTTTTGCATATTGTAGTTTTTGGAAGCGTGGAAGTTTGTTTTAGACCCGTCGTAGTCAACGCCGAGTCCACCGCCTACGTCCAAGTAGTTCATATTAGCTCCCAATTTAGCTAATTCTACATAAATGTGGCTGGCTTCTCGAATGGCGTCTTTGATGACACTAATTGAGGAAATTTGAGAGCCGATGTGAAAGTGCAATAACTGCAAACAATTTAGCATTCCAGCTTTTTCTAGTTCGCCGACTGCACGGATAATTTCAGGAATTGTCAAGCCAAATTTTGCCCGATCGCCCGTGGAACCTCCCCAGCGGCCAACCCCTTTGGTAGTGAGTTTTGCTCGCACTCCCAAAATCGGTTTAATTCCTAATGCTTTGCTCGCGGCGATTGCGAGTTCTACTTCCTCTATTTGCTCCAGCACAATTACGGAAGTTTGCCCTAGCCGCTGCGCCAAAATAGCAGTTTCGATGTATTCGCGGTCTTTGTAACCATTACAAATTAACAAAGCGCCTGGGGTTTTTAATGTCGCCAAAGCTATCATTAATTCCGGTTTAGATCCGGCTTCCAGTCCGAAGTGATGGGGTTGACCGAAACGCACCAAATCTTGAATTAATTGTCGGTGCTGGTTGCATTTAACTGGAAACACACCGCGATAGACATTTTTGTAATTGTACCGAGCGATCGCTCTGGCAAAACACGAATTTAAGCGCTCGATCCGGTCTTCCAAAATATCAGAAAATCGAATCAGCAGGGGCAAAGCCAAATTTCGCTGTTTCAGGGATTCTACCAGTTCGCACAAGTCGAGGGAACCGCCGCGATCGCCTTTGGGAGAAACTGTAACGTGCCCGGCTGCATTGATCGAAAAATACGGTTCGCCCCAACCTTGAATGCGGTAAAGTTTCTCACTATCTTCTATTGTCCAAGATTTTTGTGGCAGTTGAGCCGCCGTTACCAAAGCACTGTCGGGTGCTGCCAAACTCGTGACTGTTGGCGAGTGAGTCGATAGCGGATCGAGATCGGAGAAAGCAGCGGTGGCTGGGGAACTCATCTTATCGGAAACCTCTTTGAGGAGTGGTCAAATAGATAGTTTATCGCACATATCGGGTTTCCTGATGCAGTTGAAAATTCATTTTGGGTACACGATCCGGCGATTTTAGATTTTAGATTTTAGATTTTAAAATTGACTCCACAGATGGATGAAGGTGCGGGATGGAACTAAAATCTCAACCGTAATTGGTTTCCAAGACTTATTTCTTCAAGCAAGTATCCGTATGTAGGTGAATTCGGAAACCAGCTTTCCGAATTCACCTGGACCAAGAGAGGGGTCGGACGATCGCTCGCCCGACACACACTAACCAAAAATCACCTCCGGCGGCGCCATGTCAGCCCCCATCATCAATCCCCCGTTGCTAGACTTCTTCAAGCCCGGTTGAGGTGCTTTTTCTGGGGTCTTCTGAGCCGGTACAACTGAGGCTGGCGGTGTCACCTGCGTTGGAGGTACTGCCTGTGCTCCTGGCACCACGGGTTGCTGCGACAGCCAACCCAAACCCCCTACAGCCCCAGCCATCAAAGCGGTGTAGCCGATGTACAAATGCACCGGACGCATTTGAAAGCCTTCGCTTGAGTCGGAATTGGAAACAGACACATACATACTGGGAATTGGGCTCGGCTCGGGTTTGGGCAAAGCATTCGCCATAGCGCTGCCGTCTAGTCCCAAGGCGTCGCCGAGTCTGCGGATAAAACCTCTAACGTAAATATCTTGGGGCAGTTTGTCGATTTCCCCATTTTCGATCGATTCGATATGGTGCAGCGGCACGAGAGTTTGACTGTGGAGTTGCTGCATGGATAGGGAGCGAATTTGCCGTCCCTTACGCAATTCTGCACCCAACTCCCGCAGGCACTCTTCTCGTTTTTTAACGGCTAAAGCTGCTTCTTCTTCCTTGGTGAGTTTTTTCGGCTTTTTGGGAAAACCGAACCCTGGGAAGGATTTTCCGGGGACTGTGACAGTTGCAGGTGGAGCCGACTCGACTTTAATTTCGTCTTGGGGCGCTTGTTTGCTGTCTTCAGAAGTGTCAGTGTCTCGATCGGAATTTTCAGTTTCGGACTCGGTTTGGGGGGGCGCTTCCACACTAGCGCTGCGCCAATAGAAGACAGGAGCAGTGACTGGTGGCTCCAATTCTTGAATTTCTGTGGCCGTCTCAATGACGGGACTTACAGTAGTAACACTATCTTGGGGTAATTGCTGTTCAATTTTGTTTTGTTTGGGAAATCGATCGAATGCGAGCTTGACGGCTTCTCTGCTAACTGCTCTAATTAAAATTTCGGCAGCGGAGGCTGCTTCGCCCAACATTGTTTGCAGGCTAGCTAGAGCGTGGCTATAGGTGTCGCTACAGAGGAGTTCAGTTTCTATTTGACCTAGGACAGAACGAAAACTTTCTTGAGAAATTTCAATAGTTGGGTGATCTGTCACCCCAAAATAAGCCTCGGGTTTCAGTGCCATGATATTCATGTTGTCTTAGTAGAAGGTATCTGAGTACGTTCTTCGACAGGTTGGCAGTGATTCCGGATGTCGGTTGGGGGAGAGTGGGAGAGTGAGGGAGAGTGAGAGAAAGAGAGAGTGGGAGAGGCGCAATTCCCACTTATTGATCGTCTATTGCTTGTGGATGCGATCGAGCAAAAAAAGAGCCCCGAAAATCCCGACAAAATGGGCAACAGTGGCGTGAGTATTGGCGAGTACCACAAATATATCTAGGGGCTGAATAAATCGGCCCAAATCAACTGCGGCACCGAACAAGGCTTGCGGCTGAGCTAGAGATTTGGCTAAAAGCGTGCCGCTGATGGCTTCTGCGCCGATCAGCGTCAGCACCATTCCCGATAAGTTGCTCCAAAGTGCCAGCCGCACTTCTTTGATGGTGTCTGCTTTTTTGGGGCGGACAGCGTTAGCGGGCGATCGCAGTTGTCTCGACAAGCGGGTGAAGCGGAAAGAGCGATATACGCTGTAAGCGAGTACGGCTAGCCCGCAAATGGCAAAAAATACGCCCCCGCCGGTGCCGGCACTGGTTGAACCCGCAGCGGCGCTAGCCCTGGGGAGGGCGAAGGGGATGGCAAAGAGCAAAATGATCGCCGCTACCACCCCTAGCACTACCTGTACCCAGAAGCAAACCCAGCCTGTTGTACGAAGGGCAAAGGCTACTCGCTGTACGGCGACAGGAAGCTTATCGTTATCTAACTGATTAGTCATATTTTGAGCGGGTATAATTAATTGGCATTAGTTGGCGGCAGTTTTTTCTCTTCGGGGACGGTTGACGGCGGTTAAGCCTCTTTATAATAGAAGTAGCAATGTTTAAGATTTGTAACTAACATTGGATTTCACATTTGAATAGCGTCGATCGCCAGGTACCCAAAGCAATGACACAACTACAACCCACCGTCACTCCCAAACTGGAACAGCCAAAGTTTGGCTTCAATAGCTACGCGGAACGCCTTAACGGTCGAGCCGCGATGATCGGTTTTTCTCTAACTTTAATTATCGAGTATGTCACAGGCCAGGGCTTGCTGTCCTGGTTAGGTCTCAACTAATTTTAGCAATGGCGCGGTCAGCGTTACACTTTGTCTTGACTCGAACGGCAGCGGGTGTGACTTCTGCTGACCGCGACAAATTCGGGAATTGATTAAAATATTGATTAGAAACAAGCCCAGCGACTTCTCTGTCGAGAGAGATCTGTTCCCGAATGCAATAGCTGGCTTTTGGAGGTGTATATGGGGTGGAATTTTGATTTGACTAGCTTGGCAATTTTGCCTCGCTCCCGTACAATTCCCCACAGGCGAGAAGATTAATTTAGGTGAAGCTAGTCTTTGAGCTAGAAATCCCGATCGTTCCGCCAACTCTAAGTTTTAGAGCTTGTAAATAAATATAGAACAGAGTAAAACCAAATGAATGCTTCGTGGACGCGACTTTTGAGGTCAGCTTACCGTAGAGAACCAATTACCAGCTTTGTTGTGACAGTGGGCGTTGTCGATGCAGCCATCGGCAGCATCGGTGCGAGTGGCTCTTTATTGGCTTTTGGGCTTGGCACCGCTGGGGTGGCGATGGCTCTCCGCTGGTGGCAATTTTACCGCTCTGCAGCCGAACAACCCGCACCTGCTCCTGAATACTATCTTCCTCCTCAGTCTTCTAGACCTCAGTTGCCTGTGCTTAACGTGTCTAAAAAAAATCCTCCTTATTAAGATTACCGGGCAATGGTGACTGGGCGAGGTGCCGATCGACTCCCTGGATCTGAGGCACTAAAAGATAGGGCAAGAAAGTCTTTCGATCTTGGATGCTTGGTGTATGAATATTTCTGTTGCCGAGAAACTGTACAAAATTGGCTCTGTAGCTGCCTGTAGTGGTTTGTCGGTGAAAACTGTTCGTTACTATGAGGAGATGGGCTTGCTGTCTCCTGCGGTAAAGCGATCGCCCGCTGGTTATCGCTTGTTTGGCGAAACGGTATTTAACAGGTTGGCGTTTATTAAACGATCTCAGACTCTGGGTTTGAGCCTTCAGGAGATTAAGGATATTTTACAGGTTCGCGATCGGGGGGAGTTGCCTTGCTCTGAAGCGAAGCAGCATCTCACGGCTAAGGTAGAGGAAATTTCCGTGCAAATTGCAGCCTTAGAAACTTTGAAGAGGGAGTTGCAAGGCCTTCTCAATTGCTGGCAAGAGCAACCCTCCCAGGCGAGCATTACTCGCACGATTTGTCCGAACATTCAGCGGGATTGAGCAGCGGAAAGATACAAAAAAAGGGAAGGAATTATCGGTTTCCTTCCCTTGATGGTTCTGTTGGTGGTTTTGTCGATCGTGTTGAGCTTTTAACTGTTTTCGCAGAGTTTGCTGTTGCTTTTTGAGTTGCCGGGCCCTGGCTGAGCCACCTTTACCTTTGGAGTTTCTACCCTCGCTGCGAGGAGACTCCCAACTTTTTAGTCTCATGTTTTTCATTGTATGCACTACTTCTATACTACACCGCTAGATTTTCACTGTCAAGTATTTTTTAGACTGATGTTTTCTAGTATCAACTTTTGACAGATGGGGATTTGCTACACACATAGCGATGCTGCGCCCATTGCCTGCGGCTGGTTACGCCTACGCGCTTTTTGACAATTTGGGACGTAAGGGCGATCGCATGATTTAATTAATCATACTGGTATGCTCAGGAATTAATTAATGAGTGGAATTAATCGCCAAATCACCCTTGACAGCAGGCACATTACTAAACACTTGCCAGACACGCCACAAATGAGAAGACTGCTTAATAAAGGACGTGCTGCTCATATTTTTAACGATGAATCAGGTAGCTCAAGCCATAATAGAAGATGGAGAATTTACAGGTACGATTCGGGGCTACGATCGTTATGGTATGTTTTTTGCTGAATCAATTGGTTATAGAGTTGACCCGGATGGTAGCCGTCTTTTACTTTATTACGGAGAGATAAAAGTTGATGCAGAAAACCGATACCACGTTACGCCTCGAAGCCGATTTAGTGAATAATAACTGGGAGTTTACAGAGGTATGGATCGATCCAAATCTTTCACCGCCTTATCTGCTTTTGTTACTAAGTGACGCTGAGGGAAATTGTCGGATATACGATCCGGCTGAGGGTTATAAAGTTGTGTTTTCTAGTCAGAGTTATGATGAGGCGCAGTATTGGCTTTTAGAGGATGAATATGAACCCGTAGAAGGACGGCTGAGTGTGTCGGAGTTAGTTTGAATAATTCATGTAGGGGCGATCGCACTTTTGGACAATTTGGGATGTAAGGGCGATCGCTCTTTTTCAGATTAAAGTATTCGGATTAGCTGTTGCCTGCGTAATGTAGTGGATAATCCCGTCAAAATCCTCACGGATTTCTGCCAGTTGTTTTACCCAAGTATTAGAAGCATAAATCACTTCCTCTTGATTCTGGCGAGCGGCTGCAATTTCCCTCTCAATGTCTCCGTAAACCTGTTGCTCACCTTCTGATAGCTGTATTTCAATCTGATTTTCGGCGTTGCTGAATTGATGTATGATATAGAGATCGAGAGCAAAGTTGACGAAAAACAATGAACAGCAAATTAGAGTCC
>NZ_JAUBQE010000082.1:0-19805 GCF_036701115.1 Microcoleus sp. Pol1C5
TTGCACGATCTGTTCGATCGCCCTATCCCCTAAGCCTTGCTGTATAAACCTTTTAGCTAATTATTCAGCAAGCCCTATTTAGAGAAAGCGATCGCACAAGAAACGGTGATGGATTGGATTTTGGTGTATGTCGTCTATGCCAGCAAAAAATTCACCCGATGGGATGAGTTATTACCGGAATTACGAGCGGCGAATTTAAATCCCAGGACTTTAGCTGAAATTGAAGCTGTGACAAATAAGTCTAAATTGCTTCCCAAGTTGGATATTTTACTCGCACAACTCGAACTTGACTTTGCCGAACCACTTTTAAAGCGATGCACTGAGATAATCGAGGCTGACGGTGAAATTAATCAACAAGAGGGGAAAATTTTGCTGACAATTCAACGGGCTATTTTGAGCAAAAGAAAGCAAGCTCAAAAGCAAGCCTAGCCAACTTCGATCTAGGATGCGGTATTGGAACCTACTGAAGCACAAACTGAAGTCTAAGCTAGATCACAAACTCCCCCGTGCGTTCAGGGCCGGAAATGTCAAATCCAATGCTCATACACTGGCTCAAGCGAATGGGTTATAACTCTGGGAACGAGAGCAGTTAATTGATATAATTCCGGTTGCACTCATCGAGATGATAGTTGGCTGTTGACTAAAATTATACGATCGGGCCAACTGACTGTTTGGACATTGGAACAATACCGATGCAACCGGACACGATATGATTTAGTGATTCGAGCTAAAAAATAAGGGATCTATAGACCAAGAATCCCAGTCTCTGAAAGAGCGGGGAGTGTCACTCGATTTTAGATTTTAGGTCTTAGATTTTAGATTTTAGATTGAGTCTACAGATGAATCTCGGAACTTGAACAAGAGTCTAAAATTTTGTTCTCTCCACAACAAAAGTCGGAGGCTTGTATCCGTTTTTGGGCTGGGTCAATAATCTTTTTTCCCAGTTAGCAAATAAGTAACCATGTATCCCTTACCCTTAACTTGAATGGCGCCGCGCTTCTGAAAAGTATATTTATCTTTTAATATCTCGTAGGTTTCGGCGGTGACTTGAATGCAGCCGGTAATCCCGTGGGATTCCATGCGCGAAGCAATATTTACTGTGTCGCCCCAGAGGTCGTAAATAAACTTTTTTAAGCCGATGACGCCGGCAACGACAGGGCCACTGCTAATCCCGATCCGAATGCTGAAAGGTTCCGAATGTTCTAAACTGAGGAGCCTAATTTCGTGCAACATATCGATCGCCATGTTCGCAACCGCCTCGGCGTGATCCTCTCTGGCCGTAGGCAAACCGCCGACAACCATGTAAGCGTCACCAATAGTCTTAATTTTCTCCAAACCGTGGCGATCGGCCAAGTGGTCAAAAGCCGAAAAAATATCGTTGAGCACTTCCACCACTGCCGTCGCTGAAATTCTCGACGAAAGCTCTGTAAACCCCACAATGTCCGCAAACATCACAGTCACTTCCGCAAAACTTTCGGCGATATTGTGTTCATTGTCCTTCAAACGCAGGGCGATCGCTGCCGGCAAAACGTTTAGCAGCAATTGCTCGGATTTAGCTTGTTCGAGTTCCAACTGTAGGTAAGCAGCCTGCAACTGTTCGGCTTGGCGAATTCTTTCTCCGGCTAGCTTTTCGATTTGGGCCGTGCGGC
Organism: Microcoleus sp. Pol1C5; assembly: GCF_036701115.1. NCBI lineage: Bacteria > Bacillati > Cyanobacteriota > Cyanophyceae > Oscillatoriales > Microcoleaceae > Microcoleus > Microcoleus sp. Pol1C5. Next base: position 1,650 of record NZ_JAUBQE010000082.1, read on the forward strand.
TCAAAGATGTCAGCATATATGTCACCGGAATCAGAGTCCACAGCATCCCCATCGTCAGAGTTCCCCAAGAGCGCCAGTGCTTGCGAATCCGGCGAATTTCCGGCGTTGCTGACACGTACATAGACCACTGGCGGCCGCTAATTTTCAGCCGCCTTCTGCAAGCTGTATAGTTCGGGCCTGGATTGTCAAGAATCGGGCAGTTTTGCAGGAGAGAAGGTTTCGCAGTGGCTGATGCTGGAAGCACTTGTTGGCTGGCGGATTGGAACTGCACCGCAAATTGCTGAATTCGCCTCTCAGCAGGGAGATTTTTGAGAACCGGGTTTGCCCTTTGCGGTAACAGCGACGCTGCTTCTTGCTTGTCTGGAGCATCGCTAACGAGATAAATATTGAGGTAGTCGGTATTGCGTCCTTTTAAAGAGGTTTGGAAAATATCTTTGCCTCGAAATACGCCCAGAACAAATCCTTGTAGCAGTTGGCGGCGGGATTCCAGCGTAGTCGGTTGACTGCTGTTTTCGTAAATCGGAACTATGGCCAAAAGACCCTGTTCCGGGGAATTGCCCTGAGTTAAGCCGATGTAGTTGGTGACAATCATTTCTCCTGTATCGCGCCCTCGATCGAGCGCGACGCGGATTTCTGGGTGGGAGGCGAGGTCAAAGCCTAATACTGTCTCGTTTCCGGCTGGTGGTTCGACGTAGAAAGCCGGGAAGTATTCTGAACGCTGGAGAGCCTTGCGGAGTTCTCCTCGCGGGCCGCGCTCAGTAATCTCGAAGCTCGGCTCTGTTTCGTTTCTAGCTTTGGTTTCGTAGTTGCGGCGCTCGGAAGTGGGGACGCGGGGGGCCCAAGCCAGGAGTTGCAGGCTGGGGTGGACGGATAGGGGACGGGCGACAAACCGGGCAAAAGAGGAACGCTCGACGGCGCTGAAGGCTTTCATGTAGTCGCTGAGGGCGAGAACAGTATCTAAGTCGGAGTTAAGCTGGCGTTCGATGCCGATCGAAATATCGTCGATGCGGCGCTGCATTTCGTAGTCGCGGCGCTTGTCTTCCCAGTCCCAAACCAAGGCGAATGCCAGAAGCGACAGTCCCACACCCAAACCTAGCGTCAACGCGGCTGGAATGTAGCGAGACCAGGATAAAGGTAGTTTTTTCAGCATATTTGCCTAGCGAATAAGGGCAGCAGACTAGCACACCGCTGAGTGCGATTTGTTCCGGCCTCTGAGTGCGGTTAATTCAAAACCCTGATAACTCAAGCACCGACGGCAATTGGGAATTAAAAGTTATATCTTGAAACTTTTAAATTAATTTCCGATCGCTCAGCAGGGGATTTCAATCCAGAATTCCGCTCCCTGTCCGGGCGCTGAGATGCAACGCAGGCTTCCCTTATGTTTTTCTACCACAATCTGATGGCTGATGGATAATCCTAAGCCAGTTCCAGCTCCTACGGGCTTGGTGGTGAAGAAGGGGTCAAATAGCCGCTTGCGAACCTCTTCGCTCATTCCCGGGCCGCTGTCGGCGATGCAAATTACAATGCGATCGCCATCACTGAGCTGGTTTTTACTGTGGCTTTTCAGATCAGCTTTTTTCATGAGGGTGCGAATCACGATCGTCCGAGGTTGCGGTTGGTTTTCTAGAGCGTCGATCGCGTTGCTGATAATATTGAGAAATACCTGGTTTAACTGACCCGCACAACAGGAAATTTTGGATATCTTCCCATATTCTTTAATAATTTCAATCCGGCTTTTTCTATTTGCGTGATGCAATCTGTGCTGCACAATTAATAGCGTACTGTCAATTCCTTCGTGAAGGTCTACCAACTTCATTTCTGATTCATCTAGTCGCGAAAAGTTCCGCAGCGACAACACAATATTACTGATTCTTTCTACTCCTACTCTCATGGAATTTAGCATTTTGGGCAAATCTTCCTTCAGAAAATCTAACTCTAAGTCCTTAACTTTTTCAGCAATCTGAGGCACGGGGGACGGGTAGCATTCCTGGTAAAGAGTTAACAATTCAATTAAATCGTGAAAATAGTTGTCAGTGTGAGAAATATTGCCGTTAATAAAAGTTGCGGGATTGTTGATTTCGTGGGCGATGCCAGCCACCATCTGACCGAGGCTCGACATTTTTTCGGATTGAACTAATTGGATTTGAGCGTTTTGTAGTTGTTCGTAGGCTTCTTGCAATTGGGTGGCTTGTTTTCTTAATTGAGATTCGGAAGCTTGGAGTGCGGCGGCGGAAATTTTGCGGTTTGTTATATTTTCAATCATCCCTAATTTGTAAATAGGTTTTCCTTCGCCGTCTCGAATTAAAGTAGCTGTCACATTTACCCAAACTATTTTACCTGTAGCTGTAATTTGGCGGAGTTCGATTTGATAGTGAGTAATTTCTCCCCGCTCAAGAGCATCAGCAACTTGGATATTTTTTGGAGAATCGTCGGGATGCCCAAGTTCTATAAAAGTTTTGTTGAGCAATTCTGCTATGGTATATCCCAGCATTTCGCAATAATTTTTATTGACTCTCACTAACTTGTTATCATCTAAGTTAGCTAAGTATATAGCGATTGGTGCATCTTCAAAAATTGTGCGAAATAGTTCCTCGCTGGCACGGACTTTAGCTGCTAGGGAAAGCCGATCGGTGATGTCTTCAAACGTAGACAAAATGCCGACTACATTGCCGGAATTGTCGTGTAAAGGTATTTTATTTGTATCCAGACAGCACTGGGTGCCGTCGGCTTGCATTTTGGATTCTATGATGTGATATTCTGGGGTGTTGGTTGCCATGATGCGGCTGTCGCCGGCTCGAAAAACTTCTGTTTCTTCCGGCTTCCAGGGCATATCGAAGTCGGTGAGACCAGCGATTTCGCTGGGGTGATTGAAACCTGCGACTTTAGCAAAGTTTTTGTTACATCCCAAGTAAACTAAATCTCGATCTTTCCAGGCGATTAACTGAGGGATATTATTGATTACCAACCACAGCATATTTTGGGATGTTTGCAAGGCTTCGGTACGTTCTAGGACGCGCTTTTCAAGTTCTTGATTGGCTTCTTGCAGGGCGATTTTTGACTCGCTGAGGGCGATTTCTGCTAGCTTGCGATCGCTGATGTCGATTGTCACCCCTTCCCACAGTATATCGCCCCCCTGTTGCAGTTCGGGGCGGGCAATACCGCGAATCCATTTCAGTTTTCCAGATGCGGTTACGATCCGCCATTCATATATCCACGGTTTTAAAGTTTGGCCGGAAATGGCGAGAGATTCTAACAGAACTTTTAGGTCTTCTGGATGCACCGTTGACCACACTAAATCCGAGTTTTCTTGAACTTTTTCTGGATCTAATTCGTAGAGTTCCCAACAGCCTGAACTGACATAAATGAATTCATCGGAACCGTCGGGATGTAGCAAGTATTGATAAATCATCCCCGGCACGTTGGCGGCCATTTTTTGAAATCTGGCTTCGCTTTGCCGCAGTGCTGATTCTGCAAGTTTACGATCGCTAATGTCAATCAACAAGCCATCCCAAATAATGTTATCATTTTCGCCCCGTTCAGGTCGCGAAGCCCCGCTAATCCACTTAATCCGATCGCCCGGAAAAACAAATCTGCCTTCCCACCGCCAAGGCTCTAAAGTTGTAGCTGAGATAGCAACTGATTCATGGAAGCTGGGCGCATCCTCTGGATGAATCATTTGTATAGCGGGAATAGCTGAATTTTGGAGTACCTCTGGTTCTAATTCCCAGAGATCGCGGCAGCCGGAACTGACGTAGGGGAATGACAAAGTACCGTCTGCTGCTAACTGAAATTGATAAATCATTCCCGGAACGTTGGCGACCAGTTTTTGAAACCTCGCTTCGCTTTGCCGTAGTGCGGTTTCTGCTTCTACGCGATCGGTAATATCGTAAAATGCCGATAAAATTGCGGCTTCGCCATTAAAATTAATCGCTCGCATCGACATTTTTACCCAAAACAAACTGCCATTTGCTTTCTTGAGGCAGATTTCTTTGCTGTCGCTAAAGCCGTTTTGTTTGACTAAACCTATCAATTGACGGCGGTCATTTATATTGGCATAAAGGGCCAGTTTTTTGCGTCCGATAAGTTGTTCGTAACTCAAACCTAAACTTTTACCTAGAGCAGGATTTGCATACAAAATAACGCTATCTTCTAGGCGCGTAATTAACATGGGAACGGGAGTCGTACTGGCGATCGCGCGCAATCTTTCTTCGCTTTCTTCCCTGGCTGTTTCGGCTGCTACTCTTTTGCTAATATCGTTCTGAACTCCGATAAAATGAGTTAATTTTCCCTCATCGTCTAAGATGGGGGAAACCATTAATTCGTTCCAAAAAGGAGTTTTGTCTTTGCGATAATTTTTGAGAATTACCTGAATTTCTGTTCCCGCTTGCAAGCTGTGGCGGAGTTTGTTTAATTCGGCCCGATCGGTATCGGGACCCTGCAAAAATCGGCAGTTGCGTCCAATAACTTCTTCGCGGCTGTAACCGGTCAGTTTCTCAAAAGCAGGATTGCAGTAGATAATAGGTGTGTCATGCTTGCGAGCATCCGCAATTAAGACGCTGTTGTTCGACGCTGCGATCGCCCGTTCTAGAAGAGACAGGTTGAAAGAGTCTGTTGTCATCGGTGGCAAGCTCCAACCTCCCAAGGAGTGGACAGAACAATAAACATTTATAAATAGCTTGAGCCATTCTTATTCTATAATTTTATTTTTAATTTAGCCTTGTTAACAAAGCCAGCAGCCAAAAAAAGCCCGCGGGGGAGACGAGTAATACCATTTTAGATTTTAGATTTTAGATTGACAATGACTGATTAGATCATGGTTTGAAGCTTTCCTACAGTTGCCTTCTGGTTTAAAAGTAGTATAACCGAAGGCATTAGGCACTTCTCCAGAAAACAGCAGGTGAAAATACCGAATGGGGCAAGAAAACAGAAGGTGAAAATACTGATATTTTAAACTTTTTTTCTTCTTTTCCTTCCATCCGGCTCGTCAAGCCTTTTAAATTGACAAGCTAAGGCAAGAACCCTGAGCAGTTTTGCTTACTTCTATCCTGGCTTGAAAAGCTTCTTTCAGGTGGGGCATATGGGTAACGGTGAGGATGCAGGCAAAGTCGGAGGCGATCGCATTAATTGCAGCAATCAGCCGATCGCACCCTTCAGCATCCTGAGTTCCGAATCCCTCATCAATAATCAACATTTGCAAAGCCGTGCCCGCCCGCTGAGACAGCAGTCTCGCCAGCGCCAGCCGAATCGCAAAATTAATCCGAAAAGCTTCACCGCCAGAGTAAGTTTCGTAGGCGCGAGTACCGCGAGCATCAGCAATTAAAATGTCTAAGGTGTCAATCAATTTAGTGGCTTTTTTAGAAGCAGCAGCCCGCTGAGTAATAAATTGAACGTGCAATTGATTCGCGCTCAATCTCGACAATATCTGATTTGTTTCAGCTTCGAGTTGAGGCAAAACATTTTCAATCATTAAAGCTTGAATGCCGTTTTTACCAAAGGCTTGACCCAACTCTTGATAAACTCGCTGCTGGCGTTTGGCAACTTGCATTTGCTCTTTTTGAGCTACTAGCTGAACTTGCAGATTTTCCAGATTTTGCTGCTGCTGCTGGAGGCGTCCGAGACTTCCCAAATGTTGGTCTAGCTGCTGGCGGCGGCGACTGATTTGCTGTTCGATCGCACTTATGCGGGCTGTGGGATCGGGATGTTCTTGCAATTGCTGGTTCATCGCGGAAGTTTGAGCGCTGACAGCTTGCAAATCTCGATCGCGCACTGCGATGGAATTTGCTATTTCATTAACCCGCTGCTGCACTTGCGGGTACTGCACAGTTGCTGAGCGCAATTTTTCGGCGCGGGCGATCCAAAACTGCGATCGGCGCATTTCGCTGCGGACGTGTTCGTGCTGCTCCAAATTATAGCCAACTTCCGCAATGTATCTATCTAAAGACAGAATTTGCTGCTGTATTTCCGAGCTATTTTTTTGCTGTTCTAACTGTTGCTGTACCGTGGCTAATTGAGTTTGCAAATCCGGGCGGCGGGCATTAATTTTATTCAGTTTCTGCTGAGCATCTTTGATTTGAGCTTGCTTAATTTCCGCCCACCGCAAGCGCTTTTCATCGCTGCGGGCGAGGGAGTGGCTGCGATCGCTGTAATTGAGCTGTTGCAGTTGCTGTTCGATTTGCTGGAGTTCGCCCAAATCATCGGCTGCATACTCGCCGGTGCGTAGCAACCGCTCTATTTCTGCCGCGTCTTGACGCATACTTTGCAGTCGGTTTTCATCTTGGCTCAGGCTATCTAATTGTGCTTGCAAATGGCTGCGGCGTTCGCGCAATTCTTGGTAGGGCGCTAATTCCTCTTCTAGTTCGCGGTATTCATGTCTGAGGACTTGAATTTCGCGCTCGGAGACGGCCAACTGTTCGCGGACAACCCACAGTTGGTTCCAAATTTCCTGCTGTTGGGTGTGGTGTTTTGTGACTACCAAATTCCAGTAGTGTTCGTCTAAAGGTCGATCGCACAAAGGACAATTGCCAAAATTTGCATCCCGCACCATTAAAGGCGAATTCGATGGCTCGTTTTCCGCAAAATTCGAGGCTTTACCTTCGCCTGCGGTTTTTTCTCCTTCATGTTTCCGCAGCAGTTGCAGTTTTTGGTCGATCTCGGCGAGTCTGGTTTGATAGTCACGGCTTTTGGCTTGCAGGTTTCCTAGAAAGTCGTGCCTTTCTTGACCTTTTTCGCGGACTCGCTGCTGATAAACTCGCTTGTTTTCCAACTGCAAAATTTGATTGGCGATGGCCGAGATTTCCTGCTGTAATTGCGGTTGTCGCTGCTGCTGCTGAACTTGCACCTGTCGGTTGATTTCCTCTAACCGGGCGGTTAAACCGGCGCGGGCGCGATCGAGCTTTTGTTGCTTTTGCTGCTGCTGTTGTAGCAGCGGCGAAACTTGCAGTTGCAGTTGCTCTAGTTCGTTGAGGCGCGATCGAACTGCTTGCAACTGTGCGAGTCCTTTGTCAACCTCCGGCTGCTGTTTGAGAATTTCCAGAACATCTTTTTCATCTTGTTCTAAAACCTCTAATTGAGCTTGCAACTGCTGAATTTTGCTTTGCAAAAAGCTCAGTTCTTGCCGTTGCTGTTCTTGCAATTGCTGACGCTGATTTTGGGCTTGTTGGTTTGCCTTAAATTTGCCAGCCAGAGTTTCTTCTGTGGCTTGCAAGCTTTGGAAATACGCGATGCCTGCTGTTATTTCCTTTTCTTGTCCTAGGAGGGCTTGTAGCTCATTTTGCTGCTGTTTTGCTGCGCTGAGTTCTTGCTGCAAGCGGCGGCATTCTTGAGTGATATTGTAGTGCTGCTGCTGGTGGCCGGCGAGGAGTTTTTGCCAAGTTTGGCGGTTGTGGTGCTGGAGTTGCAGTTGCTGTAACTCGCTTGTGTCGGCTTGCTGCTGCTGCTGAAGCAAATCGGTTGCTTGCTGCAATTGAGTTTGTTCCGAGGCGATCGTCTCTTTTTGTTGCAGTTGCTCTTGTACGGTTTGCAAACTCTGTTTGAGTACATCGACTTGAGCTTTAAATTGTTTGGACGTATCTTTGGCTTGTTCGGATAAAGTATCGTAGGAGTCGAGCTTGAGCAGGTTGGCTAAAACTTGTTTGCGTTCGATCGGCTTTTTGAGCATAAATTCATCAGCTCGCCCCTGCCGCAAATATGCCGAGTTGATGAAAGTATCGTAATCTAGTTTGATGTGTTCGAGGATTTTTTGCTGAGTTGTTCTCAGGCCCTTGTCTGTGAGGGTGCGAAAATTAAGCTTTTCCTCACTCTCGGCAGAATTCAAGCTGACTTGAAATTCCAAACTTCCCGATTGTCCGCGCCGGCGATTCCGAATCACCCGGTAGATTTGGCCGCCGGTAGAGAAAGTGAAATCAACGCGCACATCTGTTTCGCCGATATGGATGATATCGTCTTCCGTATCGCTGCGGCAACAGCCCCAAAGTGCCCAGGATAGGGCTTCTAAGAGGGAGGATTTGCCAGCACCGTTAGGCCCGCAAATGCAAGCGGTGTGCAGGCCGCGAAAGTCTAAAGCAGCTTCGCGATAGCTGAGAAAATTTTTGAGTGTAAGTTGTATAGGAATCATTTAGGCCATCGCGCCATACAATCTATCTATAAATAACACTATTTGTACACTGTTGCCTAGTTATTCAATCCAGATCCAGAACAATTGTCAGTGCTTCTGCAATTTCTTCCATAATTGTCTCGGACAGGGTTCCGAGTTGTCGGACAAATCTTTGTTGCGAGACGGAACGGACTTGAAAAGTATCGGCGGCGGACACTTTAGTCAAGCCATTTTCGCCGCTGGGTTCTAGTCGAACCATCCAATTTCTCTCGGTGTATCGCTCTTTCCAGTCAGTGATGGGAACAATAACTTCAAGCAGCAAAATTCCAACGGTTTCATCACTGACAATTACTACCGGACGGGTTTTGCCGATTTCGGCGCCCACAGTAGGTTCAAGCGCAACCAGCCAGATTTCGCCTCTACGCATTAGTTTTTATCCCTGCGTTAAGGCATTCTTCCTCGGAGTCAAAATAGGGTTCGCTGTCAGCCGACCACAAATCATGTAAAGCACCTCCCGGCATATAATCTTTGACTGCTGCTTCTGCTGAGGCTCTGAGTCTCCGCTTTTTCTCGGCTTTGCGCTGGGCTTTTTCTTCTATTTCTTCGCGCATCATCCGCGAAGCTGTTTCGATGATTTCTAGGCGTTCTTCTGCTGTCAGATTTTTGAGTGCTGCTAAGATTTCTGTTTTGGTCACGGTTTTTTAGGGTGGTGGGTAAGAAAGTACGATCGATCTCATATGTTGCACCATTCTCAATAATCCTTTTTTGGGCGGGATCTCCTGCCCACCCCACAAGAAAATCTACTCTTTGTGGAACGGGGAAGATGCCCGTTCTTGACAAAAATGACGCAACATCTCTGATCGATCCAACCATCATTATATCTTTCACAAAAATCAATTTCGGCGCTCTCTGCTTGTGGCGCACCCTACATCAATCGAATTGGCAGATTTTCCATCATCAAAAAGGGTTGACTGTATTCCTACAGCCAACCCCGCGCCTATTTATTTGTCCTGCGTTTGCTCAAACAGCAACACTATCTGGCAATATTCGGGAACGTATAGCCGACACCGACTAACAATCCCACTTCAGCTCCGTCAACAAAACCAATATTCAGTCCCGCTGTTGCTGTAAAATTGCTCGACAGCGGCACATCTACACCGCCCGAAATCAGGAAGCCAAAATGACCGTCATCGCCGGTAGAAACTATCACGCCAGCACCTGCATAAGGAGCCGCAGTAATCACAAAATCTTCGCTGACTTCGACGGTTTCTTGAGATACAAAATCGAAGGTAACGGGAACTAGAACAGTTAAGTTGTCGCGGAACAAAACACTCGGTCTCACCGACAAATTGTTCGTCAAACCGATTTTGCTAATAATCGCAAATGAACCGTCGCCTAATGCTGTATCTCCGCCAAAACCTAGATTGCCGCCAATGCCGATGTAGCTGGGCCCAGAACGAGTAGCTCGGCCTGGTCGGATTTGAGTTCCTTGAGCCACTTTTTCAGTTGCTTCTGAGGCAGTTGCCGGTTTTTCAGCAACTTTCGGTTGGTTTGTCAAAGCTGATGCAGAAGTGCTGACAGGATTGCTCAACAATTCTTGTGCTGTTTTGACTTCTTTTTCTTGCTTCGTTGCTGTTACTTCCAGATTATTGCTCTCGGCAACAATTGAGGTAGGCCGATCGCTCTTTTTGGCAGTCTCGACTGTTGACTCCACTTTGACACCATTATCAGCAATTTTAGCGGTTTCTTCCGACTTTTCAGTCTCAGCAGTAATGGAGGTATTTGGCGCAGTTTCTGTCTCAGCAATTTCCGATGTTGCTGCTTCCGATTTTTCTGGTGCAGCAATAGATACTTGCAAGTTGGCTGACGGTTCGGAGGCTGCTGGCTCCGCTGCTTCTGTTAGTTCGCTCCAACTGATAGAATCAATTTTTTTATTACTAGCCGTTGTTTCTGCGTCTGGTTTAACTGCTGAAGTTGCCGCCGGCTCAGAAGTTTGGTCAATATTTTGAGCTGCGATTGTTGCAGTTGTAGCGACATCGGGCAAGTTGCCAGTTTCAGCTTTCGCTGACATGGTACTGCAACAAACAGCTAAAGCTGCAAGATTTATTAACGCAAAAGTAGACTTGGAAAATAGACTATTCATAGAAACTCCTCAATGAAGGGTGTGTTAAAAGTGTAAGTGTTTGAGGGCGACTGTCGAGAGCTTTGCTAAAAAAAGACACAAATATGAGTTGTGTTGTTCCTAGATTGCCATTTTACCGTTGAATAGTCAACTCTCAAGCTGATTAGATTCAAGAACGGACGGTGGGTTTAGAGGCTAATTTTAATTTACAGATCGATCGGCTAAAAATCAATCCTAGGGATGATTTCACCCTTAATCCTGTTTAATTGAGGGTTCGATCGCGCGTCTCGCTTGCATTCTACAATTCTGTACTTGGGGGCGCTGCACTCGCAGCGACGCCGGAAAAATCCGGTTTTTGAGGGCGCCCCGCCTCGAAACCAAGAGACAACAAGCTTTCAAAACAGTTTTGGCAGCCCCGCCGTCCACAGCAAGTGCAGTTAATACAACGCGATCGGCTGCTGCACAGTCCCTGACAATTAATGTAGAATAATACCACCGATCCGAGAAATATTTGTGGGTCGATCGTGTCAAAATTACTGAATATTATGAAAATTGTGTAAAATTTAGTGTTCTATTTGTAAAGTTTAGCCTTCGCTTTCGCTCAGGGTCTGACCATCTAACAACAGCACGCAACTAAACAAGTAAAAAAATACAAATTATCTCATCTCAACCTGACTTTATGAGCAAAGTTCTAGTGATATTAGGCGAATTGAGCGATCGCGACATCGATTGGATGCTCGCCAACGGCACCCGCACCCAAGTCCTCCCCGGCACAACTCTGATCGCCGAAGGTAAGCCCTTAGACGCCCTGTACATAGTTCTGGAGGGAACTTTGAGCGTTGCTGTATCATCTTTAGGCGACAAAGAAATTGGAAAAATTATTTCCGGGGAAGTTTTGGGCGAAATGTCTTTTGTAGACGGGAGGCTTCCTTCTGCTAGCGTCACGGCAATTGAAGAGTGCCTCATCCTGTCAATTCCCCGGCGGCTGCTAACTGAAAAACTAGAGCAAGACGTGCTTTTTTCCCTGCGGTTTTATCGGGCGATTACCAAATTTCTGTCGTCGAGACTGCGGGGTACAGTCAAACGTTTTGGCGATGATAGTGATGGTTTAATATATCAAGATCCCGACGACGAGGGCGCTATCGCGGAAAATGTCGAAAATCCCGATTTGGCTGCATCGAGATTTCAATGGCTGTTGGAGCGTTTGAAGGGGAGTTGAAGTTGGACAACGAACAGTGTACAGGACTGAATGGATTTAACAGTAATTCCCAGTTACCAATTCTCAGTTACCAATTTCTAGTTACTAAGTCCCAATTCCCAATTAGAAAACATATTTTTCAGCAACGCGCCAATAGCGAGAAAAACGCTTCAAATCAATGTAACCATCGTAGCGCACAAAGGGATCGGGTGGCAAAACTTCTACAGGGTGCGATCGCTTAATTTCCCGGCAAATATCTTGAAACCTAGGACTGGGACTTTCCGCAGTTACCACTTGATTTGCGCCGGATTCGATCGCAAAAGCGATAACTTCTGCAGCCACATCGCCCCGCCGAATAACTACCGGTAACTCTAGCAAACATTCGTAAATAAACACCATTCGTTTAAGACTCAACTGCCATTCATCAATCAGCGCATCATCCCAAACCCAGATGGCTGGTGCCTCTGGGTGCGCTTGAAAAGCCGGACCTTCAGGACTCAAACAGTCGCCGTGCAGCCAAATAATCGGATTGTTCATAAATGGGGAATGGGGAATTGGGAATTGGGAATTGGGAATTGGGAATTGGGAATTGGTAACTAATTACAACAGTTAACAGTCAACGCACAACAGTCAATCAATAAATTTTTAATTTCTGCGACCTTTTTTAGGGCGTTCCCAAGTTTTAGAACCGCCACTACGATCGACCTTTTCTCCATGAGGAAACAACTGCCCTTCCAAATATTCGTAAGTTCCCTCAAAATCGCATTGCCCATAAAAAGGACAATCGCGACAATAAACCGCCTTAGTGTAACGCTCCAAATTTTCCCGATTAAAAAAATAAGGTTTGTGGCTAAAAGTGCTTGCTACCCACTGCCAAGAAAGATTATTGCTCGCCGGATCTCCATCTAGCAAATGTTGCAAAAACCAGCGAGCTCCGGCTTGCCAGCGCACGCGGCGCCAGTGTACGAGATAAGCGGCAGTCCACATCCGCTGGTGATTGTGCAAATAACCAGTTTCTCGCAACTCGCGGCTGAAACTGTCGATGCAAACCAAACCAGTCGTGCCCTCCATGACATCTTGCGGCAGAGTTTCGCTGTAATCTTTAGCAGTGTAACCAGTTTTGTAGGGTTCGCGGTCTTGCCAAATCCCGTTGCCCAATTCGGCGTACAGTCGCTGCCAATAATCCCGCCAACCCAACTCGTTGACAAGTTTTACGGCCTCTTCTTGATGCCGCACCTTCTCCAGCACGGCATCCCGGACTTCCGCAAGACTCAAAACCCCGTAGCGCAAATAGGGCGACAAGCGCGTTACCGCACCGTTGAGGAAATTGCGGGTTGAGCCGTATTTGCTGGGGTCAATTTGTTGCAGGGCTGTCTCGGCTGCTTTCCGCCCGCCTGGGGTTGGGGGTACGCTGCTGTCCCGGCCGGCGGCTTCGGGGAACTGTTCACGCACGTAGGCAATTAATTCGTCGCGGCTGGCAAATTCCCGCTTCATGTCCTGACTCATTGTTTTTTCAAGCGCCTGCTATTGTTTCTTAATGTTAAAGCTATGCGATCGGGTTAGAAGCTGCCCGATCGCCATAAATTGCCCTGACAGCCTGGTAACTTACAGTGGGCCCCAGCAGCAATCGATCGTCTGCTAGCAGCCAAAATTAGCATCAAAGTCAGTACACTCAGGGATAGATATAATACCAAAATCTCATGGAAACTTTTCCGGCGGACGCTCAAGCGATCGCCAGCTTAGCTAATCGACAGCAGCCAGGTACAAAACAACTGGAAAACAGCGAAATTCAAGAGTTCGATCGAGCCATGATGCGCCGCTGCATAGAATTGGCTCGCCGCGCTCTGGGCAAAACCGCACCCAACCCCCTTGTCGGTTCTGTAATTGTCCGAGATGGCAAGATTGTCGGCGAAGGGTTTCATCCCGGTGCCGGTCAACCTCACGCCGAAGTTTTTGCGCTCCGGGAAGCGGGGGAACTCGCCGAAGGAGCGACCGTCTACGTAAACCTGGAGCCATGCAACCACTACGGGCGGACTCCTCCCTGTTCCGAAGCTTTAGTTAAGGCCAAGGTGGCAAAAGTAGTGGCTGGCATGGTCGATCCCAATCCTTTGGTCGCTGGAACTGGGCTGACCCGGTTGCGAGAGGCTGGGATTGAAGTGGTGGCGGGAGTGGAAGGCGAAGCTTGCCAAAAACTCAACGAGGCTTTCGTTCACCGAATTTTATACCGCCGGCCTTTGGGAATTTTGAAATATGCAATGACTTTGGACGGTAAAATTGCTACCAGTAGCGGCCACAGCGCTTGGGTGACAGGCGAGGAGGCTCGGAGCGAGGTACACCGGGTGCGCGTCGGCTGCGATGCTGTGATTGTTGGGGGAAATACGGTGCGTCTGGACAATCCCCTACTGACGAGTCACCAGCCTGATAGGAATAATCCCCTGCGGGTGGTGATGAGCCGCACTCTGGATTTGCCAAAGTCGGCTTGGTTGTGGGAAACCTCTGTGGCGGCTACTTTGGTGCTGACTGAGCCTGGGGTTAACCCGGAATTTCAGGAATTTTTGATCGCAAAAGGGGTGGAAGTTGTGGAACTCTCGCCGCTGACACCGACTAATGTTATGGCTTATTTGTACGATCGATCTTTTCTTTCTGTACTCTGGGAGTGTGGCGGCACTTTGGCGGCGAGGGCAATTGCTGAGGGTGCAGTTCAAAAAATTATGGCTTTTATTGCTCCTAAAATTGTCGGCGGTCAAGGGTCTCCAACTCCTGTGGGAGATTTGGGGTTTTCCGCAATGACTGATGCTTTGACTTTAGAGCGGGTTTCTTGGCGCTCGGTGGGTCCAGATTGTCTAGTGGAAGGCTATTTGAAAATTAAAGATTGAAAGTTAAAAGCGAGTCTTTTTAGTTTTTGATTTTTAACTTTTAACTCCTTTTATGGTTGAAATTCTGATTTGGAGTTTGATGGTTGGCAGCCTCGGCTTGGAGGCGGCGCTCGCGGGTGTATTGGTGAGCCGCGAGCAATTGGCTATGTGGCAAAAATACAACGAGGAGGAGGAAGTTTTGACTCGGTACGAATCTCAAGAAGATAATTTTAATGCGCCTGAAAATGCGCCCTCTAATGGCAATCCTCCACCCACTCCTAATGCTGTTGATTTGACAGTTTGGGAGTACAAGATTGTGCGGGCTAGCAACGATTTGTTTCGCAATCCTGCGATTTTTCACAAACTGTGCCAAGAAGAGGCGGAAGTTGGCTGGACTTTGCTCGAAAAGCTCGACGACAGGCGAGTGCGGTTCAAACGTCCGATCGCGTTGCGGGACGCTCCGAGGCCTAATTTGCCCACCTTTGACCCTTACCGCACTCATTACGGCCCGATCTCGAATGCGATGAGTTGGGCTGCGGCGATCGTGTTTCTGAGTGCGATCGTGCTTCCCGCTGTTTTGGGTTATGCTTTGGTGTCTACTACTCTAACCAGAAGTCGCTCTAATTGGCCTCCGGCACCTGTTCAATCTTTGCCCTCTCCCAGGGGGTAAGAAACTAATAAGTGAAAGAGCGGCCCAATGGAAGAGGGAAGATGGAAGAATGAAGAGAGAATTGTTTTTTTAATCTCAAGTCCGGTCAACAAAGTATAATTAAGTTTGTAGTGAGGATTTCAGTCCTCTCTTCTCTTAAAAAGCTGACGACAAACTATTATATTAGAAGCAATTAACCGGACAACATCTAACTGACTAACCAGCAGAATTATTGAATTATATGTTTTTCTTTAATTCTGCCTTCTGTCTTCCACCTTCCAATTTTGGCTGCCTTCGACTGTAGACCATCCTGTCATACAAGCGGCGTGGGAGAAGGAGCGGAAAGCAATCTCAAGTCATAATTGGTATCGCCTTGAAATTGAGAAACGCGGACGAAATAAGTCCCAGCAGGTAAAAGCCCATTGCTGACAATTGTTTCTGAAGACGTGCCTAAATTGTTAGACGAAGCAATAAGATCGTCTAATCCAACGGCGCCGTTGCCGTTGATATCCTGAATTAATTCTACATCAACATCTGCACTCAAACCGTCCACAGTTACACTGAAAATGCTAGGAGTATTGAGGATGAAACTGTAAATGTCGGCTGGTTCAGCAGCTCCCACAAAATCGCTCGCCGTTTGAATTTCTGTGAGAATGCCTAGGCTTTTTGCTGCGTTTAAATTGTCGGCGGGATCGGGGAGAGTGCTCAATAGTCCTTCTTGTTGACCGAATTGAATGTAATGGTCGATCGCACTTTTAACTGCGCCACTATTGACTGCTGCTGCTACCAGCGGATATTTTTCTAGATAAAAGCTGGGATCGAAGAAAACGCTGGCTTTGCGGTTTTCTAATTGACCGGCTTTGAAGTAGTGTTCAAAAGGGGTAAATTGATTTGTTTGGACTGCTGTCTGAACATCTGGGTTGCTTGCTAAATAGAAACCAACATCGAAGAAAGGGTTGGGGTTGCGTCGTTCAAATTGACCGAATCTAATAAAGTGATCGGCTGCTGAAAAGCCATTGAGTTTGGCTGATACCGCTACATCTGTATTGGTGTCTAAATAATAGCTGGCGTCGAACAGGGCATTCGGGTCGCGATTTTCAAATTTGCCAATTTTTCGGTAGTGATCGAAGGGACTCGATACCGTGCCTCTGGCAACTGCTACGGCGACATCTGGGTTGTTTTCGAGATAAAATTTGCTGTCGAACAGTGTTCTGAGGGTTAGCATTATTAAAAAAATCTCTCTGGACTTTAGTCTGGAAAGTGGACGATCGAGAATCCAGTTTACATCAAAGTTTTGTTTTGTGAGGATGTCTTAATTATGGCTAAATCTGGACTGATGGCAATGCTGCGCCGCGCTGCGAGTATTGCTCAGAAATCAAGGGAAACGGGCATTCCGGTCGATGAACTGCTGGGGATGCTGAGCGCTGGCATTCCCAATTCTGACATATCTCGGCGCCGCTTGCTGCACGGGGGCTTAGCTGCTGCGGGGGCTGTCGCTGCTGCGACTTTTACCAGGGAGGGAGGGGGAGCTTTTGCTCAACAGGGCGGACGATCGCCCATTTTGGTTGTGGGTGCGGGAATTGCGGGTTTGACGGCGGCTTATCGATTGCGCCAAGCGGGCGTGCGCGCCGATATAATCGAGGCAACTAACCGCGTGGGGGGGCGGATTCGCACTATTCCCAAGGTGGCTGGAACGCTGATTCCGGCGGAGTTGGGGGGAGAATATATTGACACCGGCCACACTACTTTAATCTCGCTGGCGACGGAATTGGGTTTGCGGGCGATCGACTTAGTTGACGTGCAGCGGGGATTTGTGAAGGATACTTTTTTCTTTCAAGGCCGCCGCTTTTCTCTTGAGCAAATAATCGCGGAATTTGCGCCGCTAGCGAGTAAAATTAGTGCTGATTTGGAGACGGTTGGCGATGAAATTAGCTATCTTGATTTTACGGAAGCAGCGGAAAGATTGGACAATCTTTCGCTCGCTGAATATCTAGACCAAGCTGAGACTAGCACGATTGTCCGGCAGTTGCTCCGCATTGCTTACACGGTATTCTACGGTCGAGATGCCGAGGAACAGTCGGCGTTAAATCTGCTGTTTTTAATCGGTTCTGAAGCGGGCAGTTTTGAATTGTACGGCAACAGCGATGAGCGTTATCAAATTGACGGCGGTAACAGTCAAATTATCAACCGTTTGGCGGGTCAATTGTCTGGTTCGATCGAGGCGGGGACGGTTTTGGAAGCGATTACTCTTTTGCCGGATGGCCGCTATCGGGTAAATTTGCGATCGGGACAAAGCGCGTTCGAGCGCACTTACGAGCGAGTTTTGTTAACTTTACCGTTCAGCACTCTGCGAGACGTTAGGATTAACGTACCTTTGCCCCAACCAAAGCGCAGGGCGATCGAGCAGTTGGGTTACGGTACTAATTCTAAGTTAATTACTGGCTACCGCAGCCGAATTTGGCGGGAACTTTATCGCTCGACTGCTTCTGTTTATACCGATTTAGAATTCCAGAGTACCCGGGAAGCTACGCCTTTCGCCCCTACTCCTAACGGTTTAGTTACTAATTTGACAGGAGGAAAGCAGGGTTTGTCGATCGGTGCCGGAACTCCAGAAGACCAAGCACAAAGATTTTTGAACCAATTTGAAAGAGTTTTCCCCGGAGTGAGAAATTTGCGATCGGGCAAAGCTGTGCGAGCTTATTGGCCGGGAGAACGCTTTTTCAAAGGTTCTTATGCCTGCTATTTAGTCGGACAGTGGACGCAAATGTACGGCGTTGAAGGCGAACGAGTTGGCAATTTATATTTTGCCGGGGAACACACTTCGCTGGAAAATCAAGGTTACATGGAAGGCGGTTGCGAAACTGGACAAAGGGCGGCTGTTGAAATTTTGCAAGACTTGGGTTTGATACCTTCTGCTGATGCTTTGAATGCTCGAACTGCGAGTAATTTGAACAATCGCCGTCCCAGCCGGAAAATTCCCGGAGCGCAGAATCTTAGGAATAGAAAGCCGAGTATTAGATAATCTCGCAAGGTGCGTATTTAATGCTTGTTTGCCGTTGCTCCTAGCCCGTGCATCTAATTCTTGTGGGGTGGGCTTCTAGCCCGCCCAAAAATACAATTTAGATGCCCAACAGCTTAAAGCCATTTTACTGATTTTAAATCGGAACTTACCCCCTGCGGGGGTAGTTCTGGGGGCTGTATTCTTTGTCCCGTCTCGGTTTTAGCGACTTGACTGCCGAC
>NZ_JAUBQE010000133.1:0-2637 GCF_036701115.1 Microcoleus sp. Pol1C5
GAACTCATGTTCAGTCCCGAAAAAAAGATATTTTACCATCTCTTCCTACTCTTTATTTTATTTTTCGGAGATGTCTTTTCCCTTTACAAGCGACATTAACTTTAAATCCTTTAAATTTTGCTGGCGGGGTGACAACCCCGCCCAAAAGCCAGACAGGGCAAAGATTTGACTCACCTGTGTTAAAAAAAGATAGGTCAAGCTAAAGTTACACTCGACCTATGCCAAAAATATGTTACCTAGATTCTATCAGACTCACTTCCAAAGAGAACTAACTCCCTCTCAATTTTTAGTTCTAGAAATAATGTTCAATCTCTTAACATCAGAAAAACCGGTGAGATTAGAACGACTTGCTCGCGTATTTCCGTACCCCATTACCACGCTCAAGTCGTCGGCGCAAGTTACAAAGATTTTTAGATTTACCCCAGCTTACCTTAACCTGTCTGTGGTTTCCGCTAATTACCTATTGGTTGACAAATTATTGCCAACCCCGACAGAAATTATGGATCGCGATCGAGCGCAGCCAATGGGGATGTATCAATCTGTTTATGGTTAGTCTGATATGTCCGCGAAGAGCAATCCCGTTATCTTGGTCCCTGTTACCAAAACGAGGTAGCAGTAATATCAATGAGCAGATCGCCGTCATCTCACCTATTTTACCCTTATTTAAAGATTATCAGCTCGTGGTTAGGCGATGCCTGAATTCTGTTCAATAGATTTAGCCAACTGGCTGAGAGAGCAAGATGTGTATTTTTGCTTACGACTCAAACGAAATCATTGTATCGAAACCGAAAATATGCTGCAGGCTACGGTTAGATGAGTTAGGGATCACGCCCGGAACATCTCTATACTTTCAAGGTGTAAAAGTTAGAAAGACTAAGCCACTGGCAGGATTTGATGTTGCCTGCAAATGGAAAAGGAATTATCAAGGATGGAGAGTTAACGAGGTGTGGTTTATTCTAACTAACTTAGGTAGTTTACCGGAAGCTATCGCTGCTTATAAGCAACGGATGGGAATTGAGGAAATGTTCCGTGATTGCAAAACAGGAGGCTATAATTTACAGGGTACAGGGTTAATAGAATACCGATTAATTAAAATGATTCTATTGATTAGAATTGCCTATATTCGTGACATTATTGAAGGTAATATAGTCAAAATGAAGTATTTACAAAAGTATATCTTTCGCATCAAGGAACCCCAAAGAACTTATCGAAGACGCAGTACATTTGGGAGTGGCAATGATAGCCAACAGTGGGTTAATTCTCTTTAAAAATATGCTGAACCTGTGGAATAGTTAATGAAGTTAACTCGTAATAAGCGTCACTTTTATCAAAAATATCTCAGGACTAGAACTTTGCTCAGGCAAGGTTTCTAGCTATATTTGTCACCCCCTGGATCGCAGCAGTTGCCCTTAATTTGATGAATCCTCACCGTTTAAGAGATTGGTTTACTCATTGCTGCTACTGTACCTCATAGCATCGGCAAGTGGTGTAAATTCCGTGTGATCGCGGATGGCAAAGCTGCAGAAATAGGGGAAACTGATAGATAGGTTAAATAAAAATGAGCGCAATAAACAAGGTCGCTGGCAGTTCCAGAAGCTCTCGATTCAAGGCTGTATCTACCCATAAACTCACTTTTGGAGGACGCAATGTGTTGGCTTCTTTAAGAGAAACGACTCGATTCTCGCAATAGGAAAATTTCCCATCCAAAAGCTTTGTATTCAAGGAATCCAGCATCAATGAAGGTGAATATTTTGTTTCCAAAATTTTGGCTGGGGAATCTGACTGCATCGAGAAAATTACCTCGGAACTTCAAAAATCGGCCTCTATCCTTATAGAGGTTGACAAAGTTCGCACAACTTGTGACGGCAGCTCGGACTAACTGCAATTAGGCTCTGTTATCCTCAGTTCAGATTACCTCGATCCATACAAAAGTTAATTGCCAAAATCGCACAGTTACCAAATAAGCTTGATGAGATAACTCCGGGGCGTATCTACCAATAATGCCCTTAATGGAGTCTCCAATATGAGTTCTACATTCGCTCAAGTTAACTCACAATCTTCTTTAGAAAAACAGCCACTGCGCTCCTTAGTCTTCATTGACTCCGGCGTGAAAGATTACGAGTCAATTGCAGCGGGAGTGCTGCCGGGACAGCAGGTAGTAATACTCGATCGCACCAAAAACGGCATCGAACAAATCAGCTCTGAAATTGAACAATACGCCTCTACTAACGGGGCTATTGACTCGATTCAGATTATTTCTCATGGCAGTTCTGGCAGCCTACAATTAGGCAATACCGCTCTGGGTTCAGAGAACATAGAGCAATACAAAAACGAGTTGGAAAAGTGGCAAAATTCACTAGCCGCACAAGCAGACATCATGCTGTACGGCTGCGATGTAGCAGGCGGTACAGGTGCTAATTTCGTCGATCGCTTCAGTCAATTAACCGGGGCTGACGTTGCCGCTTCCACCAACATAACCGGCCGTGGCGGCGACTGGAATTTAGAATTTGCTAGGGGTCAAATTGAATCTCCCTTAGCCTTGCAGCCAGAGGCTATGGCAAGTTACCAAGGTGATTTAGCTACGATCGTAGTAGCCAACAATAGCGATAGCGGGCCCGGTTCATTAAGAGCTGCGAT
>NZ_JAUBQE010000007.1:0-190186 GCF_036701115.1 Microcoleus sp. Pol1C5
CGCCATTTTTATCAACGGGGGATGAAGGCTCTCGCCCAGATTCTATCTAGCTCCTGACCGCCTTGTCACCCCCCCAGTATCTGTATTCAGCAACGCCGAAAAATTCACCCCAGAGATAAATCAAGGGGCTTGTAGCCTGCATACTTTAAATTAACAGTCAACAGTCAACAGCTAACTAAATTCCAAGATTCAATTTTTGACTTCTAAATTCTCAATATCCTTTGCAGGTACGCCCAAACCGCGCAAGATAGTAAAAGCAATAATTCGATATCCCGACGGATTGGGATGAACTCCATCTGCGGCTAACAAATTCAGAGTCTTGCCCGCGTGTTTTTGATACGTGCCGATAACTTCCCGACAAGGCCCATTCAAATCGATAAACAAGCACTGATTCTGCAACGCAATTTCTCGCATCGCGGCAATATACTCTTGCAACCTGCGATTTTCTGGGCCGTCGAGAATTTCGCCGATAGGAGTAGGAGAAAGCAGTACAACTCGAATTCCTGCGGCTTTCGCCGCCAACACCATTTGAGTTATTTTCTCCCGATATTCTGCCAGTGGCACTCCCTTGGGCAATTTGCCTTGGGGATAAAACTGACGGTTTTGGAAGTCGAAGAAAGCGTGCCAAACGTCGTTGACTCCGACATTAATCATCACTAAATCTGGCTTTTGGTCAATCGCATCTTTCTGGAAGCGGGCTTGCATATCCGTCGCCCTGTTACCGGAGATTCCGGCGTTGACGATTTCGATTTTGCGATCGGGATAAAGGGCATTCAGATAGCGTTGCAGCAGCCAAACGTAACCTCCGGGGTATTTCCCAGCCTCGGTGATGCTGTCGCCCACTGTCACAATTTTGCGCTTGCCGGCGAGCACGTTCTGGATTTCTGGTGGCGGCGTTGCTTCGGATAGGGATTCTCTAAACACGGGAATTAAGGAGTGAGGAATGTTGAAGGCGATAATAGCAGCAATTACGGCGATGGCAACTCTAATTAAAACTTTCTTCAGCCGGGGTTTGGGACGGGGCGATTCCCTTCGGGATAGCTTCGCTTGACGCGCATTGGGAGACATAAAAAAGAAGGAAGAATGAAAAAGAGCCTATTTGATGCGTGTCTTTACCTTAATCGTATATTGTAGCCTGAGTCTGCTGAGAGGGAGCCATCAATTTCGCTATAGTTGCAAACAATCCTGGACTTCAGCGTGAGACGTTAGGCGATATCAGTCGAGTTGTGCTCAGTCGAACGCTGAGAAATGACGCTTATTGCAGGTTTGAGCGTTTAGTCTCGCAGGTGGCTACATATCCCTGCTAGTTGGTTTAAAATTTTGCACAAAATTCATCCACCGCTGAACCTTAGAACCGGTGATGTCTAAAATCGGAATAGAATAGACATCTGATTCAGGAGGGCCGCCCTCGGTATCTTTGGCAATGCTTGTGCGTTCTGGCTTACCTAAGCCGTAGGTTGAAGCCATTTCGCTAGCTAAACTACAGGGAATTCTAAAGTTTCCCATGCGAATACTTCCATTACCTGCTGAATAAACCCATTCATAACCGGAAACGCCTCTAAATTGCTAGCACAAAAAATGGGAAGTTTCAAATATTTTGGCAAGATGAACATCGTAGAGACGAAGCTTGCCACCGTAAGCCGGTTGAGTTGTATCTCGATTGGGTGCAGTAAGCTGCATGAGGACAAAGCCTCCCTTAGCTTCTGTCCCACCATACCGAATGCTCAGCGGAACCTGGGTGCTATTTTGAGCCAGGATGATGTTAACCTTTTGAGTAAATTTAGCGCTGTCAGCCTCAGCATTAGGTTCGCTACCTAAGTAAGTAGAAGCAGAAAAAGCTAGGTTTGCAGGCAGTAATATAATCGCACAGGTCATTAGTTTTGCCAAATTGTGACGCTCTGCTTTTTTGGCGATCGCGTATGTTTTACTTAGCACAGTGCGATCGCAGGTGATTGGTGCGCGATCGAGTTGGGGTTGTGGGAGTGGTGGTTTATACATAGGTTTTATGAGCAAGGAGGAGATGTGCTGATTTGCTGGTAAATTAAGGGTTAACAGAATTTGAGAGTATTACTTATGAGAAAATGCCGGGTAGTAGCCTTGATGGTCAATTTAATAATTTTGGGTTCGTGTTTACCCATTATTGCACAACAATCTAAACGATACCCAACTGAGAATGAATTGCAGCCATTAATGAATCTGTTTCGCAATTTTGTGGCTTCGCCGCCGCCGAGAAATCATGATTTTTATATTCGAGATCGTCGTAATGAAACTGAGAATCAGAAATTGAAAGCGTTTGTTAGATCTTGGTTGCCAGTTAATCCTGATGTAGCACCTTTTCTCGGTCAATGGACGGCACTAAAAAAAGAAACTCAAAATATTTACCCTTCAACTCTTAAAGGTAAAGTTTGTATTATAGAAACTTTTATTCCCAGAGGAAATGACATGGGGATAAGTTTTGCTCAAGGAACTATCTCTGGAAAATCCATCAAAACCACTAATTTTGCGAGTCTCATTCAACAAGGCAACTATTTAGGAGTCGTTTTTATTCAGATTAAAAATAATGAACCTGGTATGCTCGAATACGCTTGGCCTAAACCGCTAGTCGCTCCAGCTAAATTAATGAGTTCCCTTCCCCCAGCGGATAGAAATCGGTTGCTTCAACAATTTAAAAAAGCTGGTTGTAGTGATACTTTACCAAAGAGGTGATGAAATGATTAGAGTTATGAAAAGAAGCTTGCTTATGCTGGGTATCATCTCCTTTATTTCTGTCATAGCTTGGCCTGTTAAGGCTACAGAAACTAGGTGTGGATGGTTGCAAAATGCCACACCTGGAAATTGGTATTTAAGAGACACAAATGGCACTTGGGTTATTTCCAGGCAAGGGGGATATTAAGCCGAAGGAATGGATAATATTCCCAGTGATGAAAAGGAATATGTCAGAACCAATGGTTATTATGGATATGGTTGTGCTTGTTTAGATGTAGCAACAGATACCAATCGGATGAGGATTATCACGATTCAAGGCGGTGAAGCATTACCCCTCTCCACTTGTCGCGAAGATCCAAATTTGCAAAAAAAATGAAATTAAAGTTATGACAATGTGCGATCGCTGCATCCTATGTGCCTATTTACTCCTAGATAATATTGAATATAATACCCAAAATATTACTCAAAACATTGAATATAATACCGAAAACCCAAATCAATTACAGGATGATCCTTCTCAAGACAATACTTCGTCTGGGTGTGGATGTATCATAGCACTGATAATAATGTTTTTTTGGTTTACTTCTTTTAATTCAAATAAAGACCGCTACGATAGGCATCAATATGACCGCCCATCAGCACAACCATATAATTACCCTCCTCAATAAATTGCGTTTTTGCGATCGCATCTATCGCGCGATCGATCAAAATTAAAAATGTAAAATTAAAATTGTACCGCTCGATAACAGAGCGCAATGGTAAGCGAAGCCGATGCCGCAAGCGCCGCAGCCGTCCGAACATGATTCCAGAACGTCCAGTCGCTCAAGTATCTAGCCCATAGGCTCGCACCCTCAGTGCTGCTTGGATCGACAGTCGCCAGCGCATCATTTAGCGGCACATTGAACGCGATCGTCACTCCTACAGTACCGACAAGATAGAGCAGGCTGCCAAGGAGTAAGTAAGAGGCACCGGGTTGATGCCACTTTAACAGCGAGGAGATAGCCAGAAAGATGCAAGCTGCAGCCGTTCCGAATAGCGCCGTCATAAATAACGGAGCGATCGCCGTTATATTGATGGCTTGCATAGCGGCAATACCCTGTGCTGGTTGGAGTCGGGCAAGGGCTTTCATCACAAACGTCGAGAAGGCGAAGAAGACTCCAGCCATCAGCCCGCAGCCTAGTGCCGAGAAAAGCTTCAATGTGAAAAGCGAGTAGTCAACCATTGCCATAAAACCTCCTGCGAATTACTGTCTAATGCCTTGTTAGTGCATTGTGTCATTGCATTTTCAACCTTGATATTGAGCCGAGCAACTTGACGTAAAGTGGACAGGGTGGAAAGCAGACCGCAAATAAAAGTTAAGTTTTCAACCACTACCATGCTCTTATGACGCGCATTTGCAGACATTATGCAGTTTTTTACTAAAAATCTAACTATTGATGTCTGCAATAATATTATCCATTTTTGGTTTTTTTGTCACTTATTTCAATAACTCAGTCCTGCACTAACAAAAACCTGGTTGGGACGGCAAATCCCAAGTTATAAGCCTTAAGGCAGAAACTTAGTTGTTGACCCCGCCTGCGTAAATTGTACAAGTGAAATTACTGAGGTTTTTGTTCCCCCGATCTGTCGGTGTAATAGCCATCACAAAAAAGTTCGCCAAATGTCACATGACTTCTGCTACTTACAACACAACTTTAGAAGGTCATCGCGGTTTATAATATTTATTAGTTCAGGAAACAAGTTTTCATGCGAGGTTAAAGCAATGGTAGCAAATTCAAACTTTTTATATCCTCAAAATCGCTATTACGGTGAAGTAAAGCCAGAGAATTTGGTATTTAATGCGAATTTACAAGAGTTTTCTCAGCGAGTGGGTTACATCAGTTCCTTGACATCTAACGGTAAAATCTCTGTGGAACAGGCATTTACTCAAATACAACAACTTTGGGAAGAGGTGGAAAACTCGAAAAAGCAGTTGGGAATTGGCGAAAATCCCTTTTCAGCTTGAATAATTAGCGGTTGGCTTGGAAGTTGAGTTACGCGCCATTGATGCCGATCGATTAATCCACAGCTTAAGATGGAAAAGTAGCTAGTGGCGATCGAGCTTTTTGCCTATGAGTTCCGATTTAGTACCCCTCCTTCCCAAAGTATCCGTCGGCCGCCGCGCTGCGGCCCTCTGCATCGACGGAATCGCAGTTTGGCTGCCCAGTTTGCTTCTGGGCAATAATGCGATCGTCCAAACCATATTTTTTGTCCTGCTGTGGCTGATCCTGCGCGTAGCCATCGTCAGGAAAAACCAAGGTCAAAGTCTGGGGCGCTGGGCCTTGGACATGAAAATTGCCGATACCAGATTCCACCGGACTCCGGGAGTGCAAGAACTCTGCAAGCGCGAGGCCTTACTGGGCTTTTGCGCCGCCTTAGCCTTCGCAGGTATAGCTGGGATCACATCTACCAACGCTGCCGTCTTGCTGCTGATCCTGCCCCTGGCGATCGACTGTAGCGTTGCCCTCACCTCCGCCGAAAGGTTTCCCCAAGCTTTCCACGATCGCATCGGCGGGACGATCGTCGTCGGAGCCCGCCGTGGCTACTCCCTCGACATCAAAGTTAGAAGATTGCTTGACCAAGTGCAGAGCAATGTGAGAAGATAATAAATTGTGTTTAAATTAGTCGAAATTTATTTAGAATTATGGCTAAAGGCGTCCGCATCATAATTACTCTAGAGTGTACTGAGTGCCGTACAAACGTAAGCAAACGCTCCAAAGGCGTGTCTCGGTACACCACCACCAAGAACCGTCGCAACACGACGGCGCGGCTGGAACTCAAAAAGTTCTGCCCCCACTGCAACCAGCACACGGCCCACAAAGAGATCAAGTAGTGATTAGTGATTAGTCATTAGTCCTTAGTCATCAGTAATCAGTTGTTGGCAATTGATATTGATCCGTGAAAAGCAAATAACTAACCAATGCTTTCCTGACGGCTAGCAACTAACGGCTAATAACTAAAAACTCACAATCAACAGTCAACAAACAACAGTCAACAAACAACAAACCATGACTTACTTTCGCCGGCGCGTTTCGCCCATCAAACCAGGAGACCCGATCGACTACAAAGATGTCGATTTGCTCAAAAAATACGTCACAGAACGCGGTAAAATTTTGCCCCGCCGGATTACCGGTTTGACGGCTAAACAGCAGCGAGACCTGACCAGAAGCATCAAAAGAGCAAGAATTGTAGCTTTGATGCCCTTCGTAAACCAAGAAGGTTAACAGGATTTGGGATTTTGGGTTTTAGATTTTGGACTGGGAATAAGACTTGCGCGAAAAAAACGTCTTTCTGTCATTAATAGTGCAGCAAGAATGCAGCGAAATAATCGCGAAAAAGGGTTAAGAGTAGCCGCAGCGCAAGTCTTAATCACAAGTCAGAAGTTAAAAAAAAGCAAGAAGAAAAAACAACTTTTTAGATTTTAACTTTCACAATTGACCAGAAAAATTGCCAATATCCAAAATCTAAAATCGCAAGCTCGAAACTCGATAAGTGGCTACTGTAAAAATCCAAAATCTCAAATATAAAGCTGGCAAGTGGAGAAGGGAACGTTAGTAGAATTTAGAGTGCACGGCGACCGCCGTCTGGCAGTTGCCGATCGCCCCGACGGCAAGAAAAACTGGGTCGTGGTAGACGAAAACGGTCAACCGCACAGCATACCGCCCAAACAAATCACCTACGAAGTAGTCGGAGAAACTTACAAACCCTCCGATATTCCCAAATTTCTCAAAGAAGTAGAAGCCTACTCAGATCCGTCGAGTTTGGAAGTAGCTTGGGAACTTTTAGTCGGCGACGGAGAAACGACAGATCCCGAAGCCCTGGCAATGCTGCTATTTTCGGAACGCAGTCCGGCCCAGTGTTACGCGGCTTACTGTTTGCTATCAACAGACAAACTGTATTTCAAACAAAAGGGCGATCGCTACGAACCGCGACCGGCAGCCCAAGTAGCCGAAATCAAACACCAGCAAGAAGTAGAACAGCAGCGACACCAAGAATCCCAAGGATTTTGGGATCGAGTCAAACAGCGGCTGGCAGGGGAAAATGTAGATTGGGAACACAGCGATCGAACTCGCCTCGATGCCCTAGAACGCTTTGCCCTCCTCGGAGAAGAAGCAACGCACCGCACCCCAGCCTTAGAAACTTTAGCCAGCTTGCAACGATCCGAAAACCCCGAAGCAGCATTTGGCCTCCTAGTCGATCTCGGCCTGTGGAGTACCCACGAAAACCTGTTTTTGCGGCGCAGCCAAATTCCCCTACAATTCTCCGCAAAGGTATTAGAAGTGGCCCAACGCTGCCTAGAAAATCCCCCAACCGACTCCGACACAAATCGTCTCGATTTAACTCACCTCAAGGTTTACACGATCGACGACGAAAGCACCACGGAAATCGACGACGGCCTCAGCTTAGAATTCCTCGAAAACGGCCAGCAGCGCCTGTGGATACACATCGCCGATCCCACCCGCCTGCTTTCCCCCGGAGACGAACTCGACCTCGAAGCCAGAAAGCGCACCACTACGGTTTACCTGCCCACGGGAATGATCCCCATGTTTCCCCCAGCTTTGGCAACCGGGCCGATGAGTTTAATTCAAGGCAAAGAGTGCAGCGCCCTCAGCTTCAGTGTCACCTTAGACGAAATCGGCGCGGCTCAAGATTACAGCATCCACATCAGCACCATCAAACCCACCTACCGCTTGACCTACGATGACGTAGACGAAATGCTGGAGTTGGGAATCGAAGCAGAACCCGAAATAGCAGCGATCGCCTCAGCAGCAAAACTGCGCCAAAAATGGCGGGAAGCCCAAGGCGCAATCAGCATTTTCATGCCCGAATCCGTCATCAAAGTCAACGGCGACGATATCAAAATCCACGTCATCGACGACTCCACAGCCCGGATGCTAGTAGCCGAAATGATGATTTTAGCAGGCGAACTAGCCGCCCGCTACGGTCAAGCTCACAGCCTACCAATACCCTACCGTTATCAGCCACAGCCCGAACTCCCTCCCGATGAAGAACTGCTAGCTGTACCTGCAGGCCCCGCCCGCGCTTGCGCCGTGCGTCGGTGTATGCCCCGCAGCGAAATGGGCCTTACCCCCGGACGCCACGCCGGCTTGGGTTTGGAATTATACACTCAAGTTACTTCCCCGATCCGTCGCTATACCGACTTGCTGACTCACTTCCAAATCAAAGCCCACCTGCGGGGCGAACCCCTGCCTTTTTCCGCTGAAGAAATACAGGACATTGTGATGTGTCTCGGCACCGCAGTTAAAGAAGCCTCTACCGTCGAACGCCAAACTAACCGCTATTGGGGATTGGAATATTTGCGGCGCAACCCAGACGAAGTGTGGGAAGCTTTAATGCTGCGCTGGTTGAGGGAAGACAGCAATCTGGGATTGATTTTATTGGAAGAGTTGGGTTTAGAATTGGCAATGCGATTTGGTCGATCGGTCGAAATAGGCGATCGGCTAGAAGTCAAAGTCACCCACTGCGATCCGCGATCGGATGTCATTAACTTCCAAGAAATGATATTTGAAGCCGCACAATAGGATTTTAGATTTTAGATTTTGGATGGCAAAAATTTGTGTTGAAGGCGGAAACTGAGGATAAATCTCGTTTTTAATCGAGTTTGTGACCCCCTCGCATCCCCCTTGTCAAGGACAGGGGGGTAAAAAATATGATGGTTTCATATCTAGTCCTGTAAAATAATCGTAATTCTTGTCAGGGCTAGTTCACCCACGATCTGTAATATAAGCCAGGCATCCCGTAAACCCGCCCCGACCAAAATATTGGGGTCGATCGACTCGACATCATATCCGATCCAAGACGGGTAATACTTTTGACGTTAAATTGACACGCTTTGCTATCTCCTCTCTTCCTCCGTGTCCTCTGTGTCCTCTGCGGTTAATAAAAAAACTTCAGCATTGTAAAAATTGGAAGTTTTTACCCCCACCTAGTAATCTAAAATTTAAAATTTAAAATCCCCAAATGCCCAATTCAATTAGCCAAGTTCAGCCGCCGCTGGAATTCATACCCCCAGCCTACAACCCTCTAGTGATGCAAGGTTGTAAGCAAATATTCCCCTGGTGGCTGCGATTTCGGACGAGTATCAGCCAGGTTCAAGCCGAAAACGTCGAAACCCTCGCCGAACTATTCCACCAATTTCAAAATCAGAAAGTTCGCTTCTTGCTAGCCTTCCGCCACCCCAACTCAGACGATCCCTACTGTTTGGGACAACTAATTTGGAAACTCGTTCCCCAGGCAGCGCGCGCCAAAGGCATTCCCCTGCAATTCCCGGTACATTCCCACTTTATCTACGATCGCGGCATTCCCCTCTGGGCCGGTGCGGGCGTCGGCTGGTTGTATTCCCAACTCGGTGGCACTCCGATTGTTCGCGGGAAGATCGATCGCGTCGGATTGCGATCTGCCCGCAATTTATTTGCCAACAGCCAATTCCCGATCGCCGCCGCCCCAGAAGGCGCCACCAACGGTCACAATGAAATAGTCAGTCCCCTCGAACCGGGAATTGCTCAAATGGGTTTCTGGTGCGTTGAAGATTTGCTCAAAGCCGGACGCACTGAAAAAGTTTTAATTGTGCCGATCGGCATTCAATACCGCTATGTCAACCCACCTTGGCAACCCCTAGAAAAACTTTTAACTCAATTAGAAATCGATTGCCGACTGCCACCCTTAGAACGCACCGATCTCGCTAATTTAGAGACCGCAAATCCCGATTCCGAAAACCACAATCACAAATTCCAATATCTGCGTCTGATTCGACTGGGCAGCCATTTATTAGCAGTAATGGAAGAGTTTTACAGCCGTTTTTATCATAAAAACTTACAGCCTGAAACATCTATTTTAACATCATTATCGCTACCAGAAAAAACGGGAAATGATTCAGGAAATGAAGTAATGATGGCTCGACTGAAAGCCCTGTTAGACGTGGGTTTGCAAGTAGCAGAAGAATATTTTAACTTAAAGCCCAAAGGCAGTTTAATAGACCGCTGCCGCCGTGTGGAACAAGCAGGATGGGATTATATTTATCGAGAAGATATTAAAGATATTGCAGCACTTTCTCCCTTAGAAAGAGGATTAGCCGATCGCCTCGCTGAAGAAGCAAGTCTTCGGATGTGGCACATGAGACTTGTAGAAAGTTTCGTGTCCGTCACGGGCAGGTACGTCGCAGAACAACTGACAGCAGAACGTTTGGCAGAAACAACTTTACTGCTGTGGGACGTACTGGCTCGCATCAAAGGGGGAAATCCTTTCGGCAGACCGAAGTTGGGCAAACAGCAGGTACAAATGACCGTGGGCGAACCCATATCAGTGAGCGATCGTTGGGATCGATATCAAACCAGCCGCAGGTTAGCAGTTGCCGAACTCACTCAAGACTTGCAATCAGCTTTAGAAGCAATGATTAAATCTTAATTAGTCAGAGAAGGAAGAGCTTCTAGGGAAGAAGGAATATATATTTTTATTCACTACGTTTTTTTGTGGTGAATTATAAACAGATTGTTATAAACTTTTGGAATAGGTCTAATGAACCGCAAACGCTCGCTCGACAATGAACCAATAAAAATTAGCGATGACTAACAAACCTATCGATTTGTCTACTAACTCAATTAAAGTAAAACTGCTGAATAATTTAGCGCAGGAATTGCTCACACCGCTCACTTCTGTCCTCGGCATGGCAAGCGTGTTGAAACAAGAAATTTATGGCCCCTTAACGAGCAAGCAAAAAGAATATATTGACGTGATCCAAGACAGCAGCCGCTCTTTGCGATCGCTAGTTGAAGAAATTTTGGAACTGTCAGAACTAGATGATTCCGCTTTCACCTTGAAGCGAACCGCAGTCGATATAGAAACTTTGTGCCAGCAGGTTGTGACAATTCTGTCGTCGGTGGCAAGTAGACGAGAGCAAGAAATTAATTTGTCGATGGGGCCCGGGTCGCGCATCTGGCTGGTAGATAAAGATAAGGTTCAGCAAATGCTGCACCACTTAATTTTTAGCATTATTCAATCTGCTGGGGCAGGCAGCGTGATTCGAGTCCACGTTTCTCGGAAAGAAGAGGGTATCAACTTCGGAGTTTGGGTTTTTCATCCTTGGTTAGGGGAAAGTTTGCCCCATGCTAAACTCTACACCGACTACTTGTTGAAGGCCGGATCTGGTAGCGGTTCGCCATCGCACTCCGAAACCGACTCCCTCGGACTCGAAGCGCAACTCCCGACACAGGGTTCGCAGCGATTAACGTTGGCGTTTTCTGAGTTGGCTGCTTTGGTGGCCCAGAATGCCGAGGATACCGCACCGGTGTTAGCTGGTTACGGGGCGCGGGAACGCTTGGGGCTGCTGCTTTGCTGTCAATTGGTGGAACTTCAAGGCGGTCAACTCTCAATTCAAGGATCTCCGGAATCTGGATATCGCTACGTGCTCTGGCTTCCCTGCACCAATGCTACGGAATTGTTGGAAGGCTAAAGAAGGAAGAAGGAAGTTCGGCAACGGATTTTCTAACGGATGTAACGGATGGAAAGAAGAAGGAAGAAGAAACAAGTCATTTGTTAATTAATACTGAGATGTTGCACCATTCTCAATAAGGCTTTTATGCGCGGCCTCGCGTTCCCGCCACAAGAAATTTATTCTTTGTGGAGCCGACCAGAAAAGCCTTAAGGAAGAATGGCGCAAGATAAGAGTTACTACCAATTGTCCATGCTTTTAGACTCAATTCCCAATTCCCAATTCCCAATTCCCAATTACCAATAATCAATCTAAAAATGAATTCAGTTTGGCAACAGTTAACTCTGGCAAATTTGCCGCTCTCTCAGTGGCAAAGTAGAAGTTATTTATTCAATTTGGCGATCGGCTCTTTACGCAGTTGGCGGCAGAGTAGCTGGCTGATGCAGTGGGCTGAACCCTTGGGTTTTGTTTTGCTGGGCTTGACTTTCGGTTTGGCGCCGTTTGTAAACAATGCCTTGGTGGGGGTGTTGATGGCGGCTAGCGCTGCATTTTGGGTGCTGCTGACTGTTTCGGACGATCGCGAGATCCCCTTCACGCCGATTCATTTGCTGGTTCTGCTGTACTGGGGCATAGCCACTGTCGCAACGGCGATGTCGCCGGTGAAAGTCGCCGCTGCTACTGGTTGGAGCAAGCTAACGCTGTATTTGCTGTTTTTTGCGCTGATGGCTCGGATATTGCGATCGCCCCGTTGGCGATCGTGGTTAATTGCCGTATTTTTGAACGTCTCTTTAATTGTCAGTTTCTACGGCGTGCGGCAGTGGATTGATAAAGTGCCACCATTAGCTACTTGGAACGATCCGACTTCTACTCAAGCCAATGTCACGCGAGTTTACAGCTTTCTGGGAAATCCTAACTTGCTTGGTTCCTATTTACTGCCGGCTATTGCATTGAGCGCCGCCGCACTTTTTGTGTGGAAAGGATGGGGAACAAAAGTTTTAGCGCTGACGATGCTGGTGGTGAATTGCGCGTGTTTGCGCTACACGGACAGCCGGGGTGCTTGGATCGGTTTTGTGGCTCTACTGGTGGTATTTTTAGTGCTGCTGTGGTACTGGTACAGCCCTTTGATGCCTCGGTTCTGGCGAAATTGGGCGCTGCCGTTAGGGTTAGGAGGTTTGGCGGGAGCCTTAATTTTGGGAGTGGCTTTAGTGGAGCCTCTGCGCGATCGAGTTTTGAGTATGTTTATCGGCAGAGGTGACAGCAGCAACAATTTTCGGATTAATGTTTGGACGGCGGTGATTGACATGATTCGCGATCGACCAATTCTCGGAATTGGGCCGGGAAACACTGCTTTTAATAAAGTTTATCCGCTTTATATGAGGCCGAAATTCACTGCTTTGAGCGCTTATTCCGTGCTGCTGGAAATTGCGGTGGAAACCGGTTTTATCGGTTTAATGTGTTTCCTTTGGCTGATGACTGTCACCGTCAATCAAGGTTTGTTGCAGATCAAACATTTGCGGGATTCACAATTTAAAATCTCTACTTTAGAGAAAGAATCTCAAATCCAAAATCTCAAATCGAATCAGGGGTTTTGGTTGATAGGGGCGATCGCAACTTTAGCCGGCATGATGGCCCACGGTTTTGTCGATACAGTTTGGTACCGGCCGGAAGTTAATATGCTTTGGTGGTTGATGGTAGCGATTATTGCTAGTTTTTACAGCAACTCGCACCAACAGCAAGATTCAGCTTTGACGGAGGGCGAGTAGATAGAATTGCTGGCGGGGATTTCTCTCCCCGCCCGGTGCGGATTCCAGCAATAGCCGATACAGCAATGATAAAGAGTTATATCAGTGCCAAAAAAGAATGCAGCTTTATGCAAGCTGCAAACCATTATAGCCATAAGTTATTTCCAATTCTTCAATTATTAATCTCAAATCTCAAATGCTATAAGGTGCGGAGGGCGCACCCTGCATACTACTAATACATACTACATACCTGTTGCTGTAAAGTGGTGATGGTACACTCTACAAAATTTATTGAAAATAACTCTTATTCTTCGCTCTCCGAAGGCATGATGAATCTGGGACACGGATATTTTCCACCATCTCTATCTCTGCACCCCCTCCTCCTGGCTTGATTAGAGTCGAACGGCGTTTCGACTGATTCATTAACGGTAATTTTAACAGTCGAAGGAGTTGGCAGTGCTGTTGAGGCTTGACTTAGCTCCAGTACCGTTATAATTGCCAGTATGGTTGATGAAAACAAAACTGTGCGTTTCATTTATTTGTTTTTTCCTCGTTTAATCGTTGACGTGCCATCCCTATCCATATATCCTCATCGAATTCTTGAGAATCCGCATACTTTAGACAAATTTTCCACTGCGGTAGCGCTTCCTTCGTATTTTTCATCTTTTCTAGGACTTGCGCTTTTAAGCAGTAGCTTGCTGGTATTTCACTATCAAGTTTAATCGCTGCATCCAGATGTTGCAATGCCTCTGAATATCGACCCTGTTCCAGGCGAGCCCATCCCAAGTTTTTGAGTAAAGAATATTTTACTCGATCGTCCTCAGCTAATTTCAAACCTAGCCACAAGAAATGAACCGCAGCCGGATAGTTTTTTTGATCAACTATATATAATCTAGCCAGATTGCTGTAAGCAGCAGGTAGACCGAGTTTTGCAGCTTGCAGATATTTTCCCCTGGCGCACTGTAAATCTTGCACCTCTTCGCAAAGCCATCCTAAATTGTAAAGAGCTGTTCGGCTTTTTGGATCTACCCAGAGGGCTAACTCATATGCTTTTTGAGTATCCGCCAATCGATTGGCTTTGTAATTTTCAAACGCAATATTATTAAAAAAAGATGCCAGTTCCGGCAAAGCAATTTTCCAGCCGCCAAAGCCTACTGCTAGCATCAGCAAGAAGGCTCCCCACTTGGAGTTATGATGCTTTTTTGCTGGCTCTTTCATGGCATTGAAAAGGTTAGCTAATGGTGTGATTTTTAGCATTTTTTAACTTGAGAGTTGGGCGATATTTTGTTTGCCAGATTTAATTGCCACCCTAATGGCGTCATAATCTTACGAAATGACTCAGGTTTGAGCCGATTTCTCATAAGAGTTTGTCAGTCCACAGCCAAATGCTTGGGTAATGCCCCATTACCCAGATGTATTCGAGCATAGGTTAATCATTCATGGGGCTCCACAAGCCATCCGGATATTTTCAAAAAAAAAGAACCGGGAAGCCGGAACCCTGAAGAAGGCACGACTGTTGGCGATCGATAAGTAATAATACTTACTTGCGAGGCGAGGATCGTCCATATGCGACTGTATTAGGAGATAAGATGGCTCGCCTGAGTTTTAGGCGATTATAAAAATAAAACTTCTTGTGGTAGGAGTCCGAAAGCCTGGGTGAGGGAGGCGCTCACAGTACCGTTTCCAGGACAACCCCAGGAGAGCCGATGGGATGGACTCCGGTGAAATAACTCTAATTAAGTTTGTAGTGACGATGAAAGTCCTCAAAATCCTAAAGGGGATATATTGAGAAATATTATGATAAGTAATTAACCAAACGCGAGCTAAAATAATCCATCCCTAGGGACAATCACTAATCACTAATTACTAATTACTCCTGACTAATAAACATCTTCCGAAATTAAATTTCACCCTTTGAGTAGCAAAGGTTTCAGTTTCTTTTTCGGAGATGTCTAATGACGGATGACTAAAATTGCTTCATCGCTCTTTCCATATCTCGCTTGTCTTCGCGTTTCTTCAAATCTTCGCGCTTGTCGTACAGTTTTTTCCCTTTACCCAAACCGATATCCAGTTTTACCCAGCCACCTTTCAAATACATTTTTAACGGGACTAAAGTCAAACCTTTTTCTTCGACTTTGCCGATTAATTTGCGAATTTCCTGCTTGTGCATCAGCAATTTACGGGTGCGGCGGGGTTCGTGATTAAAATAGTTGCTAGCGCTTCTCCAAGGCGAAATGTGAACGTTGATGAGCCACAGTTCCCCGTTCCGAACTAAACCATATCCGTCCCGCAAATTGGCTTTTCCTTCCCTAATTGATTTGACTTCGGTTCCCTTCAACTCTATGCCCACTTGGTATGTCTCTATAATTTCATAGAGGTGGCGCGCTTGTCGGTTATCGCTAACAATTTTGTATCCTGGGCTTTTTTCGCTCATTTTTACCTCCGCTAAAATTAATTATTATAACGCTAGCTTCTCTGTAGAGAAAATCGAAGCTTGACAAAACTTAAATAATCGGTCTAGACATTACCAATTTGGCTGAGCTAAGATGTCACCAACGTGAATGTCAAGCGGTATAATGCAGCGCACCAATATCACTGATTCTGCAATTCCAGATTCTGTTACTCCTCATCCTGCGGTTAATTGGGTTTGGCTGGCTCCTTTTTTACTGGCGCTTGCTTGGTTTTGGGCCAATATCTCGGCAGTTAAGTGGCTGTTATCCTCGTTTGTTGAGATACCCACACTGTACAAGATAGTAATTGGTTTTTTGATTGTAGCATTAGTAGTGCGATCGAGCGGGAACTCCGTTAGCGCAGCCCTCGAAGAGGATCGCCCGCCGGGATTTTCACCCAATTTCGTTTTGAGGCGATATCCGCTGCTGTTGATGTTGGGTGCGGGTATTTGCTCGATCGCCCTTCAGTGCATAATTGATATCAAACAAATTACTGTCCTGCTATTTATCCTCGGAACTTATGGGCTGTGCGGCTTATTGGTGGAGCCGAACTTTTGGCGAAAAAACTTACCAGTTGCGGGCTTACTGGCTTGTATTTTACCATTTAACAGTCAGTTGAATAGTGGCTTAGGTTTGCCGGCGCGAGTGCTGACTGCTCAGGTAGTAGAACAGTTGCTCTCTCTGCTGCACATTGGGGCTATTTCTTCTTACGATATTATCGTTTTGGAAAACGGCATCGCTCACGTTGACGTGCCTTGTAGCGGCATTAAAACCCTCTTAGTGGGAACGCTATTTTTGCTAACTGCTACCTGGTTAGAAATCCGCAAATTAAGTTTAAAATGGCTGGCGGTATGCGCTGCTAACTTTTTAATGTTGGTGTCTGCTAACGCTTTGCGGGTTGCCGTGCTAGTGCTGGTTGCCCAAGTTTTCCAACAGCCAAATTATGCAGCAATGCTGCACGTACCGCTAGGAATTGTGGGTTTAATCGGCGCTTGCTTTTTAAGTTGGTTAATGCTGCAAAAAGTTCCGAAATTTCAAGAAACAAAAGAAATTGATTTTAACTCGCAACGGGATTTAGAAATACTAAAAAATCAGCCTTTGGCCAAACCGGGACTAATTGTGGCGGTGGCGGTTTTGGGTGCAATTTCTCAATTGTATCATGTAGAAAGTGAAAAATTAGCGATCGCCCCCCTAAAATTTCCCGAATCAATTGTGTCCGAATCAATCCCGCTGAATCCCAGCGAACAAAAATTCTTTGGCAATTACCCCGGCACCCAAACAGAGAAAAAGAGATTTGTGTCAGGCAACTTGCGCGGTTCCATGCTCACAGTAGCCAGCACATCTTGGCAGACTTATCACGCACCGGAACTGTGTTTTGTAGCCAGTGGCATTCCCGTCAATCGAATAGAGATAAAACAGCTAACTCCTGCTGTAACGGCGCGCTGGCTGTCTCTCAAAGACAACCAACTATCCGCTACATACTGGCTGCAATCTGCACAGCAAACTACCGATAACTTCTTGTCGCGTATCGGCAGCGATCTCACTCACAAAAACCATACTTGGGTGCTAGTTTCCATTTTATTTAACAGTTCGCTACAATCAGAAAATTATGAAGTAAAAAAGTTTGCTAGCAATGTATACGATACCGTTAGCCAAAGCTTAACAGGAGAAATAAATGAAAATTAAACAGGTATTTAATAGACTTTTTCAAACAATCTTTTGGGTGTGGAATTTAACTTTTTTATCGATTGTTTACGTGGGAATTTTGCCGATTATAGGAGTGCCATTAATTAAAGCGACAATCGATGGCATTATCCCGCTAGAGTTTTCTTTGACGATGGCAGCTACGATCGCAGTACCCACTGTATGTACAGTAATAGGAGCTAGGCGTTTTAGCAAGCAACCCCTACAGCTAATGCGCTGGTTTTACGGCGTAGAAGCACCGCTATTTTTGCTGTGTTTGCTCCGCTTGTTCCTGCTGCGAGAACTCACCCCAGCTAGTTATCAAATCATCGCGACTATTGCTTTGTGCATTGCAGCATTTTTAGTGGAAATGCTGTACGGATATCTGGGTAAAAAAGAAAATGTTCAAAATCTCTCAGATTCCCAGAATTTCCATAATAAACAGCCTCGTTTTTTCTGGCTAATCGGAGAAAAGCGAACTGCGTGGTTGCAATTAGGATGCCACAGTTTAATGCTAGTAGTTGGCCTTTGGGCGGCAACATTGCTGATGTATTACGCTGTACCTGTGGCATTGTATACACTTTATGGATTCTTCACTGTAGTCATTGAATTTTTCAAATTTACATGGATATCAGCATTGTGGGATATCTTTAGATACGGGGAGTGGATCTGGGGTTTAATTTGGATACCGCTATCGTTTATATTGTTTGGTTTAACCTGTAGCTTGTTCGTGGTCATGCCTTCGCTGTACGGCTTTCTATACATTCATTCCGGGCGGAAAATATGGCAGAGTTTTGCTGCACAATACGGGAAAAATAAAGCGATAATCGGAAGTTTAGGAGTAATAGCAGCTTGGCTGGCTATTTTCTCCGCTTTGCAGCAGCAGCCACAAGTTGCAGCACTGAAAATGTTGGCAACTCCCCCCGCAAATGACACGGTTCGCCAAACTTTATTAGCCAAATCTGATGCGATTCGATCGGGGTTAGTTAACGCTTATTTGTCTCCTTACCGCTACCTCAGCACTGTGGGAGAAAACAACCACATTTATGAGATGTATAAAAATAGTTTGAATTTGCCTGACGGAGCAGCTCAAACGGTGCAGAACAGCTATAATTTTTTAATGTCGCCGTTTTTGTATCAAGGCTCTAGTGCTGATGTGGAAAAAGCCGAAAAACTCTACGGCGAATTCTTCGATACGGAACTGCAAAAAGGCGACACAGAAGCAGTAAAACACGCGGTGCAGTCAACATCAAATCGCGAAGAAGCAAAAGCCGGTTTGCTGAATGTCAGCGATGAAAAAGTATGGTTGCAGTCGCAAGAAGTAACAGTCAAAGAAAATGGCGATTGGGCTGACGTTCAACTCTACGAAGTTTACAAAAATCAAACGCCGAACTTACAAGAAGTATTTTATTACTTTTCCCTGCCCGAAAGCGCCGCAGTTACAGGAGTTTGGCTAGGAGATACTGGAGATTTAAACAAACGTTTTGTATTTACGGTATCGCCTCGCGGTGCCGCACAGCAAGTTTACAACCAACAGGTAGTAGAAAGAGTCGATCCGGCTTTGCTAGAACAAATTGGCCCCAAACAATACCGTTTGCGGGCTTTTCCAATCCCGGCTAAACGAGAATTCACCCAAACTGAGGGGCCAACGGAAATGCACCTGTGGCTGACTTACAAAGTCATGCGCCAGCCGCAGGGTTGGGCGATGCCTGTTTTGGCTGAAAAACGCAACATTTTTTGGGATCAAAATACTCGCCGCAAGATCGCCGGAAAAGAGGTAAAATACAGCGGGGAAGAAGCCAGAGAAACTTGGCTACCACCCTTTTTGCCCGCAGTCGCACAGCAACCTATAACAGCGCAGCAGGCGATTCTACCGGGAGGAAATATCATTTCTGCTAAGCCGCTGGCTGATGCAAATTACTCGCTACCGCAAGGCAAGAAATTTGCAGTTATTCTGGATACTTCACGCAGCATGGCGGCGGAAAGTAAGGAAGTAAAAGAGACTTTTGAATGGTTGAAAACTAATGCAGCAGGCAAAAATGCTGTTGATTTGTATGTCGCCAGCGCTGCGGGAATGCCACCTAAGTTTGTGGAAGATTTACGCAGTTTCGATGTGGCAAAGGTGACATTTTACGGTACAATCCAGCTCAAAGATATGCTGCAACAGTTTGCACAGTTGCAGGGCGATAAAAGTTACGATACTGTATTTTTGGTAAGCGATCGCCACAGTTACGAATTGTCAGACGATCGCAAACTTAAACTTTCCATCTCTTCACCTCTATGGACAGTGCATTTGGGAGGTTTGCCCCCCGGCTACGACGACGCAACTTTAAAGGTGATTCAAGATAGCGGCGGCGGAGTTGCTACGGATATGAAAGAGGCGATGCAGCGAGTAGCAACAACAGCAGCTTCGGGCAAATCTACAGTTAGCGTTGTTGACGGCTATGCTTGGAGTTATGCCAAAACCCCGCAGTCGAAAAAAACCGCAAAATCGGCGGCAGTCGCAGAGTCAAAAAATGCCGGCAATGAAGGCTTTAAACCGATAGCTGCGCGCCAGTTGATAACTGCACTTAGCAAGCAGAAAAGTTCCAATCAACTGACGCAACTGGATGCGATGCACGCTGTAGCTAAAAATTTCAAAGTGGTGACGCCTTATTCTTCGATGATTGTGTTAGTTAATGACGCGCAAAGGGAGCAGCTAAAAGCAGCGGAAGCTAAGAGCGATCGATTTGAACGGGAGGTAGAATCGGGTAAGGAGGAGTTAACTAAGCCGAATAATCCTCTTAATGTTTCGGGGGTTCCTGAACCGGAAGAATGGCTGCTTTTGGTGGTAGGTGCGATCGGGCTTTTGGTGATTTTCCTCCGTCAGCGACGCGCGAAAACGGTAGGTTGAAAGTAAATCAGGGTTGGCTACTCCCTCAATGATTCGGCGGTTGAAACAGCTCCTTGTCAAACAAAGTCTGCCTCCGCAGACAAAGAGAGTGAGGGGGTATTTAAGCCGGACTTGATATCAAATATTAATCTACAGTCGTCTTCAGACGACTTTAGCTATGAGACAGGGGTTTAAACCCCTGTCGGACTTAACAAATAACGAATAACTAATCTATTTCTACAAAAACGCGATCGCCCTCAATCTTTACCGGATAAGATTCCAGAGAATCGCTGGGTGCATTCAAACACTTACCCGTATCTAATTGGTACTGATATTTATGAAACGGACAGGTAATGATACCGCTGCTTACCTTACCCATGTCGATCGGATATTCTAAATGAGTGCAAGCATTACGGTAACAAGTGACATTCATGCCTTGACGATTCAAAATCACTGAAGTTTCGTCAACTTTTACCTTCAAGACACCACATTCGGGAACTTGATTTAGCCCTGTTATCTCTACCCACATAAAATATTTTGCCTCCAAAAAACCTGATCTGGACTGACGCAGAACCTAATTATCTAGGGTGCACATTGCACACCTTACTGCTATCCGTAGCGTGTCAAACCACTTTTTGCGTAAGTCCAGATTATCTTATTCCAGCTTTTCCCTACGGATGAATCTGACTCAAAATCACTCTCAACCTGTCATAATCATCCTTCAACAAAACACTCAAACTCCTCCCCGCTTCCACCAACCAAGATCGATCGCGCATCCGCAACTGATAAATCTCCCGAATCGCCGCCGCCGTCAGCGCCTCCACCGGCGCATTAGCCACCCCCAGCAGCGTCCTCAAAAAATCCAACTGCACGGTAAAATCAATCACCTCATCCGGTTCGCAGCGGTAAACCGCCTGGTGAATTTGCGGCGGGCGCGGCGGCAAATACTGATAAATTTTACCCCTCGATGGGCCGTGACCGTTCAACCTTTCCGGCGCAGCCTCATACCCAACAATCGCCACTCGAAACTCGGTTTTGAGCATAGCAAAAATCTGCGGTTGTTCTTCCCGCAACTCTTCCAGCGACAAACCCAAAGCGCGAGCTCTGTGCACCGAGTCGATCGGGCTAGTCGTAGCGTAATAAACCACACCGTAAATTTGATTTTTTGACTCTTCATCCTCGGCCTTCACCCAACTCCCAAAAGGCGGCATCACGGGAAAACTTAAGTCTTCCGGTTCCAAACATTGAGCCAAAAACTCCGACGTTGCCGTCTCGATTACCTCAGCAATGCGATCGGGATGGCGCTCTTTTGTAGCAAATTGGGGTAAAGGTAAACGCATAGTTTTAGTGATTAGTCATTAGTTATCAGTCATTAGTCATTAGTCATTAGTCAAGGGTTTTCATTTAGTAGCCTGGTCTTGGGTACTTTACCAATTACAAATTACACCTTACCCCTTACCAGTGACTAATGACTGCTGACTATTTCACGCGACCAGCCGTAGCATCGACAAGTTCCAACTGCGACAGCCGGAACGTGATCAGCTTGTCCCAATTGCCGCCTTCAAACAGTACCGCGACCTTTCCATCACTAACTCGCTGAACTTGTCCTTGAAAGGCGTAGTAAATCTCACCCTTATCTTTAACTCGAACTGCCGAACCTGGAAAAATCATAATTCTGTGAATGTTAAGTTGGCTCTTTATAGCTTACCTTTTCTCGTTTCTAGTTCCCAAGCAGAGCCTGAGAACTAGGCAAATCTTCGTTTACAGGAAGACGGGAGGCAAAGCCCAGAAACGAGAGTTTGTTAGGCTAAGGCTGCTACGGAAACTTTACCGGCAATGCGGCCCGCGATCGCCCGCAACTCCCTAGCTGAAGCAGAACCCGGTTGCCCGACCACTATCGGCACCCCCGAATCGCCACCTTCCCGCAACGGAATTTCCAGCGGAATGCGGCCTAACAGCGGCACTCCCAACTCAGCAGCAGTCTTTTCCCCGCCACCGGAACCGAAAATATCGTATTGCTTATCGGGCATATCCGGCGGCACAAAATAGCTCATGTTTTCCACAATTCCCAGCACGGAAACTCCCAACTGCTGGAACATCTTTAACCCCTTGCGAGAGTCCAACAATGCCACAGTCTGCGGGGTCGTCACGATCACCACACCAGCCATCGGCACCGCTTGCGCCATTGTCAACTGCGCGTCTCCAGTACCCGGAGGCATATCGACAATCAAATAGTCTAAATCCCCCCAATTCACCTGATAGAGGAACTGCCGGATGATCCCGTTCAACATCGGGCCGCGCCAAATCACGGGTTGGTCTTTGTCAATTAAAAACGCCATCGACACTAATTTGACCCCGTAGTTGAAGGCAGGTTCGAGGCTTTCCCCGCTTTTCCCGTCCCTAACCATCACTTTCGCGTCCCCCAAACCCAACATTGTCGGGTCGTTGGGCCCATAGATATCCGCATCCAGCAAACCCACCTTGGCGCCGGTTTGCGCCAGCGCTACTGCCACGTTTACCGCCACTGTGCTTTTGCCGACGCCGCCTTTGCCGCTGGAAATTGCGATAATATTTTTCACTCCTTCAATGCCTTGGCGATCGACCACTCCCTTTTGCTGGGGAGTCTCGGCTGTCACCTCCACCGCCACTTTTTCGACTCCTGGCAACTGTTTGACCGCTTTTTGGCAATCTTCGACAATAAATTCTCGCAGCGGGCAAGCAGGCGTTGTCAGCACTAAAGTAAAACTGACGACACCGCCGTCAATTTTTATGTTACGAATCATGTTCAATTCCACCAAACTCTTTTGCAGTTCGGGGTCTTGCACGGGTCGCAGGATTTCTAAGACTGAACTAACATCGAGTGTATTGGGCATTGTGTTCTCCACCATAGCTCTGCAATTGGGTTAGCGAATTTTCGATCGCAGGTTTAAGTATATTTTTATTGCTATTTTTTAATGTAACTTCATAGCGATCATTTGCAGACCTGCGGTGGCATAATTACATGACGACTGGATTTGGGATTCATCGCCCATCTAAGACTCAAATCTGACAACAGAAAATTTTATGACAGTTTCTACAACACTTAAAACAGCCACTTCCCCCTTTTTGCCGCCCGCTGACTCTAGAGCTAGAGTCAGCCAATTTATGAAAAGCCTACAAGACGAAATTTGTCAATCCCTCGAACAGCTCGATGGTCTTGGCAAATTTAAGGAGGACTCTTGGGAAAGGTCCGAAGGTGGCGGCGGACGTTCTCGCGTCATGCGCGAAGGCGACGTGTTTGAACAAGGGGGAGTCAATTTTTCCCAAGTGTGGGGCGAAAGTTTGCCGGCTTTGATTCTGGCAAAGCACCCAGAAGCTGCTGGTCACGATTTCTATGCAACGGGCACTTCGATGGTGCTGCACCCCCGCAATCCCTACTTGCCTACGGTTCACCTGAATTACCGCTATTTTGAGGCCGGCCCGATTTGGTGGTTTGGCGGCGGTGTGGATTTGACTCCTTATTACCCGTTGGCTGAGGATGCAGCTCATTTTCACAAAACTTTGAAAGCAGTTTGCGATCGCCACCATCCCGGATATTATCCGACATTTAAACTTTGGTGCGACGAATATTTCTACCTCCCGCACCGCCAAGAAACCCGCGGCGTGGGCGGCCTGTTTTTTGACTACCAAAGCGCTCAAGGCGCGCTTTACCGC
Organism: Microcoleus sp. Pol1C5; assembly: GCF_036701115.1. NCBI lineage: Bacteria > Bacillati > Cyanobacteriota > Cyanophyceae > Oscillatoriales > Microcoleaceae > Microcoleus > Microcoleus sp. Pol1C5. Next base: position 23,635 of record NZ_JAUBQE010000007.1, read on the forward strand.
GACCATCATGTCAAAGGCAAAGCCGCTGAGTGCAGCAACAACATCGGCGTGCCTGAACCTAGAACTTGGGAGTCGCTGTTCGCCTTCGTACAGGATTGCGGCCGGGCCTTTTTGCCGGCTTACACCCCTATTATTGAAAAGCACCGATCGAAAGAATACGGCGAGCGCGAGCGTAATTTCCAACTTTACCGCCGCGGCCGTTACGTTGAATTTAACTTGGTGTACGATCGAGGCACGACCTTTGGCTTGCAGACCAACGGACGCACCGAATCGATTTTAATGTCCCTGCCACCTTTGGTACGCTGGGAATACTCTTACGAGCCAGAACCCAACTCTCCCGAAGCCGAACTCTACTCGAAGTTCTTAAAACCGCAAGATTGGGCGAATTGGATGCCTCAGCAGTCACCGACCTGAGTTAAACTACTGGGACAGTAACCACCGCGATAGATAATAAATTTGAGGGAAGGGTCAGTGATTCATATTGATCAAAAAACCCACACGCTTCAAGACGGTACAACAGTTATCGTCTTAGCACCGACAGGACGGTTGGACATCACTACAGCTTGGCAATTCCGCCTCAAGTTGCAAGAGTGTATTTCCAAACTTAGCCGCCATGTTGTAGTGAATCTTGGTCAGGTTAACTTTATCGATAGCTCTGGCCTGACCTCACTTGTAGCAGGTATGCGGGATGCGGATAAAGTTAAGGGAAGTTTCCGCATTTGCAATGTTCATCCCGAAGCCAAACTGGTGTTTGAAGTCACCATGATGGATTCTGTGTTTGAAATCTTTGAAACGGAAGAAGAAGCTCTAGAGGGGGTGCCGCGCGCAAGTTGACCACTCCCGCTTGCATCGGTTGCGGTGTAAGCGCAATTTAAGCTTGAGGCTCACAAAATGCGCCGGAACCCTGCACAAGAACAGGAAGCAGGTAAATTCTTGCCAGCTTCCTTATGCTTTCTTCCTTTCTTGAGAGGTTGAGGGGTTCACCAAAACACTAAAGTAGAAGAATAGGTCAAGGTAAAGTCTTGCCTTCTATCCTAGATAGCTAAATCTTTCTTCCTTGTTTCTTGTTGCTTCTTGCTTCAAACCAATATCTCAGCAGCAAAATCCTGACGCTTGACAAATCTAAAAGGGCCCATTAAAGCTCCCCAGATAGCCTTGCCTGTCGTGGGGTTTATTCCTTTGTCGTAGCTGAGAAATTCCTCGCCTGCGGCTTCAAATCCCAAGTCTACTTGGTAATTTTGCCCCCCGTAGGCAAAGCCGCAGCGAGTGCCCTCCGGCAAAGATGCCCGAAAGCGATAGCTGTTTGAGGCTAAATTTTGCACTGCAACCGACAGGGTGCAGCCGGGGAGGAGTTGGATTTGTTCCTTCGTTAGCTTTCCAAGCAAGTCGGGGTTGCAACCGGCTCCTTTGACGGCTGTAATGTCGTGGAACATATAATACTGAGCTTCGATAAGTCCCGGCGCTATCTGTGAGTGCCTCAGTTGCACGATGCGGGGGCGGTATGGCTTATCTAATTCCAGGATGTTGGCTTGTTCGGCAAACAGCGCAATGCTGGGTTCGGAAAATAAACGAACCGGTAGTGGTCTTTGCCACAAACGAAGGTGGACGTGCCACGTCGGCTCTGCTAGCGCTTGTTCCCGGTTGTCAAATTCGCCCGCCATGTACTGGGCTAAAGCTATTAATTCAGGAGAAATTGTCATGTTTGATTTTTCACGATAAGGGGTTGACAAGAAAAATTAATTGTGATAAGCAAGGCCATATCTAGGCTGGGCAAGTCAGAAGATTAGATTTATGAGCGATCCCAGCTAAGCTATGATTGTAAAGATACTGGGGTTTTTCCCTCCTATTGCGACATATTAATTGTTGCTGCCGATCGCGCGTAAAATATTTTTGATAAAATTTTTTCTCGCAAGGAGGCGGCAACGCTTAAAAAACTGGCAATTTTTGTCAGCCCGATCGCAGAATTGACTCCCCGACTTTACTCACGCCGCGCTGGCACGCCCGCTACGGCAAAATTATTTATCTATAAGACTCAGGTGAACAATAACCGTACTGTTTCAGATACTAAGCGAAGTTTCTATACGATTCACACTCGACCGATCAACTCAATTTACCGTCGAGTGGTGGAAGAGTTGATGGTAGAAATGCACTTGCTTTCGGCGAATGCCGATTTTCAATACGACCCGATTTATGCTTTGGGTGTAGTGACAGCTTTCGATCGATTCATGCTTGGGTACGCCCCAGAAGCAGACAGAGTTTCGATTTTTAACGCTTTGTGCAAGTCCCTAGAAGACGATCCAGAGCGCTACAAGCAAGACGCTCAGCGATTGGAAAGCTTGGCGGATAGACTTTCCGGGCAAGAGTTGCTCTCGTGGCTCGATCGCTCGACCAGCTTTGAAGATACAGCGGATTTGCAAGCGTCTTTAGGGGCGATAGCCAGCAACCCTCAATTTAAGTACAGCCGCTTGTTCGCGATCGGTTTGTTCTCGCTGTTAGAAAAAGCTGACCCTAACTTAGTAAAAGACCAAGAAACGCGAAACGATGCGATCGCTAAAGTCAGTGCGGCCTTGCACCTGCCAGAAGACAAAGTTAGCAAAGATTTAGATTTGTACCGCAGTAATTTAGAAAAAATGGCTCAAGCGCGAATAGTGCTTCAAGATGTCATCCAAGCGGAACGGAAAAAACGCGAAAAGCGAGAAACAAAAGTTACCGCTGGCCCCTCGGCAGACTCTTCTGACAACAACAATTAATCGTTTGAAGGAAGGAGGAAGAAGGAAGAAGGAAGAAGGAAGAGGGAATTTTTTATTTGATGTAAGAAATAAAGAAAACTCTTAAAATTTAATTTGTTTTCTTGAATTCTGGCTTCGGTCTTGTGCCTTCTGGCTTCGGTCTTCAGATGAATCTTGCTGACTCAGAAACTAAAAATCCCGCTTTCTGAATTGAGCGGGATCGACTTAACTGAAATAGAGCTGTTGGGGTGGTACTAAGGCTGTGGCTCAAAATTAGTGGCGTTAGCTTGCAGCCAAGTGCTTAGCTGTGAAAGAACTTCGTTTCCCGAAGACTTGCCCAAAGCTGTGGGGTTTGGGGTGTCGGGCCTGTCCAAGTTGCGGGCGATCGCTGCGTTGACTTCTTTGGAAATCAAATCGTGAAGTTGCTCTTTAGCCCTAGCCCTTTGAAAGTGAGCTCCCTCTTCCGTCGTAGCGTACAGAGGTGGCAGCCTATTTAAAGCATAAGCTGCAATATCTCCCACATCCAGACTTAGGTCGCTCGTCGCCTCAATTTCAGCCACCCTAGCGATCGCATCGCTGAGTACCAACTCTTCCATAACGTTGATGAACTGTTTTCGTGGCAGAACCACAACTTCGCCAGTCAACAAAGATCCCATCAGACGATCGAGAGCCATGTACTCTTCGATCGACAATTCCGAAGCCGTATTGCAGATCCGTCCCACCTCAGCTTCCATAGACGGCGTTAAATAACCATCCTGCAAAGCCTGTTCAACAATTTTTTCAATACTCATATATGCGTCCCCGCTCAACGGCATCATTAATAAAGTTTTGTGAAGACGCGATGGTTAGCGTCTTGAGATTTGAGTTGTGAGGGTTAAGTTGAGAAATTTTATACAAATCCTAACTCAATTACAGATAACCCATAACAGTTATCTGCACACCCCAGCCACAAACTTACCCCATAATTGACTGATAAATCCGTCAAAACCTGTAAAAACTCCTACTCAACTCCCTGAAGCCGCCAAGGTACAGGATCGACGGACTGCCCGTGCACGTAAAGTCCCCAATGCAGGTGAGGACCTGTGGAAGCCCCCGTTGACCCCAGAGCACCGATTACTTGACCAGCTTTCACGACATCGCCTTCCTTAACATCAATCCGGCTGAGGTGCATCAAAATACTTGCTACCCCCTGACCGTGGTCGATACCAACGACGTTCCCGTGGATTTTGAAGCCTTGAGATTCGCGTCCCACTAGAGACACCCGACCTGCTGCGGGTGCGACTACAGGGGAACCGTAAGCACCCGCGTAATCAACGCCCCGGTGGTAGTAGTCTTGAGCAAATACCCCATTATAATAACGTCGCACCCCGTAAATAGTAGTAATTTCGCCGGAGTTGGGGCGCAACAATTTGCCGTCCCAAAATTTTTCGGGTGTCACCAGTGCTTTAAATGCGTCTACGCGATCGAATTCGGCATCTGTACCTTCCTCGTCTTTCCCAGGGGGTAGCCAGATAGATTGAGTGGGAAAATTTCGATCGCGCACTTGTACGCTCAACTTCTGCACTTGTCCATCACCTGTGACTTGGATTTGGCGGGCACCGGGTTTCTCTACCGGCGTCGTCGGCAGCAAGGCCCGAAAGCGGCCGTTGCCGATGGGAAACGCGGGGTAGTTTTTTTGTTGTAGAGAAACTTTGGGAGTTTCCCCGCCGTTACCGTCAACCTGAATCATTACTGACAGCGTATCTCCCAGTTCGGGATTTGTCGGCGTCACAACTACCTGCAAAGCTTGCACCGGCAGGGTAAAACTTAGAATGCCAGCAACAATTCCCCAGATCGAAGTGGCGGTTAGCTTGTTTGCTTTCAACTGCCGCCACCGCCAAATCCGACCCGTAACTATTTCGGCACTTAGCCCGCCGTTGCCTCGAATCACAGTCATTATCATCACTAGGTGTCCTTAATCTTTGTCTCGCTGATATATTTTTAACTATCTAGACTAACTATAGCAATCCGCAATAAGTCGAGAGAAAAAGCCTTATGTAAAAAGCTTGGTCAAAGATTTGGAGATGAGAGACTAACTTAAATAAATACTTAACTTGAGGTGATAAGAATAATAAAAATTCCCATAGTGCGGGGAGGAAAGCCCGCTTGAGGCAGACGCTCACACTACAGTTTCCATTACAAATATAGGAGAACCCAAGTTTCAACAGAAACACTCTTCATCTATAACCGGATGATTATATTTTATCAGTCCTAGGTACTATTACATTGTTTTTAACAATTGGTATTAGTTATAGTTCACGGCGCTACAACAAAATTATTTTTAACTCAAGAGCAGTTAAATCAATTCTTTCTTTGCCGTTTACTTTCCGAGAACCTTCCTCAAACTCTCTAGTTATTGTAGCCTGTTTTTGGCAAAATAGTATTGATTCCCAATTTTAAAATCTCACCTCTAAAATGGTATGAGATAAAAATTGAGACTTGCGATAATCTGATCGCCTAGAATTATAGAGATTCAAAGGTAGCGGTGAAACCATCTAAGGTTAAGCATTCTTCCATAAATTCCTCTACATCATTGACATTCTCAAGCTGATATTCCATGATGCGTTGACCATCGCCTTTCATCTTTTTGGAAGAGGAAGGTGTGGCAGGATATTTTGTCGCGATGGCTTTGAAAGCTTTGGAATGGATCTCCCAGCTTTCTGCAGAACATTTTATGATTAAAAGCCACATGATTAAATTCCTCCTTGGGTTGGGTTTAGTAATAGTCTGACACCAGTAAAACTTAGATCGATAGTGCCGAAAAATCAAGGAATTCGGTGGTTTGGAAAAAAGCTAAAAGCCGAGCGATTATGTGAGCAACACCACCCTTAACATTAGACTCAACATTCAAAGGCATCACCGGATCGTGGAGTGATAATCGTAACAGAAACCAGCCGGATTCGCTAGCTGACGTGCAGGAAATTCGCAGACCTTCGTAGTTGTTGGGAACTATTTTCCAGTCGGCTTGCGTTGAGACAAATTCTTGCAGTTGCTCAATAACGCGAGATCCGTGAGCCTTGAAATCATCTACACCAAGTTTAATCCGAAATTCTACACTTTCTTCGGGCTCTTTTAAATTCGCAATTAAATCTGGCAAAGATTGGTTTGCTAGTTTTGACTTAGCCAATTCAATCAATAATTTGCTGACCAAATAAGCGCCATCATCCAAAAAGTAATTTTCTTTCAAAGCTCCATGTCCAGAGGTTTCAATCGCCAGCCATGATTCCTGTCCGGCTTCATTGAGGCGTATCGACTCGTCAATCACATTTTTATAGCCACGTTTAAAGCGATGGTGAATCCCTTTTAGATCCTGTTCGATGAATTGTGTCAAGCCATCGGAGGTGATAGAATCGGTAACAATGGTAGAGCCTGGGTGTTCTTTTAATACGATCGCAGAAATCAACGCAATTAAGCGATTGCGATTGAGTTCCTTGCCAACTTGATCGACAGCCGCACTGCGATCGACATCGGTATCAAAAATAATCCCAAAATCAGCTTGATGTTCAATTACCGCTTGACAAATTGACTGCATTGCTTGTTTATCTTCGGGATTTGGCACATGATTGGGGAAAGTACCATCGGGTTCTAAAAACTGACTTCCCGTGGTGTCTGCACCTAAAGGTTTTAAGACTTTATCAACATAAAAACCGCCAGCACCATTCCCTGCATCCACAACAATTTTTAATCCTTTCAGCGGCTGCTCAAAGTTATCGGGATGATTGACTGCTTCCCGAATTTTTGTGACAAATTGGTTAGCATAAACTGAGATAAAATCATGCTTTGTAATCTTACCGGGCGATGAGGCTGGCTCAAAGTAATTGCTTTGGGCTAGTATTAAGATATCTGTAATATCCTGCTTTTGTAATCCACCTTTGGCAGTGAAAAACTTTAAGCCGTTTCGATTAAATGGCAAATGGCTAGCAGTGAGCATAATCGCGCCGTCGCAATCAAAACCAGGGGTAATGGTACTCATAAACATGGCGGGGGTTGAGGCCATTTCAAAGTCGTACACGGTTGCACCCATTGAGGCGATTCCCTCCATGACTGCTTGCATTAAGGTTGGCCCTGATAGGCGACTGTCACGCCCGATCGCGATCGTTAATTCGGCCGCTGGTTTCTTGACTTTTTGCACCACCCAACTGACAAAGGATTTACCTAAGATTGTCGCAATTTCGGGCGTTAGGTTGACTTGTTCATTGGGAACGCCTTCGAGGGCGATACCGCGAATGTCTGATCCATTTTGAAGTTTTGTCCAGTTGAAGATTTGCATAATAATTGATGGTAAGTAAAAATATCGGAGTCGGCGGTTGAAACCGATCGTACAAACTTTCGTCTGTGGCTAGACAGTTCGAGTCAGATTCGCCGAGCCTCTTTCGCGGACTAAGAAATAAACCGGGGAGAAATGTTGGATTTGGTATTATTAGTCATTAGGGTGACAGAGTTTTTCAATTCAATCAGCTAATCGGCATTTAAGTTGTATTTAAAGAAACAATCCCAGTCTTGTGGGTGGGATTTGAGCAAGGCCCAAAATATCCAATTGCAATGTTGAACAGCTTACTGGGAATTTTGGCTCCATCACCGCTAAAATTAAGCTCTAATTCCTTAGTCGCGTTCAACGCTGTAAATTGCCTGCAAGCGGAACTCACCATGAGGGGGAACTTCCACAATATCTGTAGCTGCATTGGTCGTTTCTACGCAGAGTAAACGCTGATAATCTGCATCATCAAGGTCGGCCATATTTGCAGAAATTGTCACCCAGGGATTCCACACTACGACGGATTTACTACCCGATGATTTAATGCGAATCCGACGATTGAGGGCGCTATCGTCAATGACTAATTCATTGGTGACATCGAGATAAATGCGATCGACTTCACCTGTTACTACCACTGCACCCACTTGAGTTTTTTCGACACCACCATCCGCTTTATCAAGATACTGGCTATTTTCTAAGCCTAAAACCTGCACGCGGTTGATATCGCCGATTTGGAAATAGGTGTGCAAAGCTTGCGTGAGGGGAAATGCTTTGTCGCCTAGATTGCGGGTGATTAATTCTACCGTGAGGTTGATGCCGATCGTAATCACGATCGCCAGTTCAAAGGCTTGGGGCCAAATTGCTCTAGTTTCATCGGTATCCTTGAGTCCTAGAGTGACTTTGGTGGCGCCGTCTGGGGTTGTGGCGGTTTCTAGCACATTCCAGAGGCGATTCCGCACAAACCCATGACTCGGACGCCCCAAGGCTTCGGGATCTGGGCCAAACCAGGGCCAACAGATGGGTATACCGCCTTTGATGGCTTTGCCTTCGGCGTAGTAGGCTTTTTCGCTGACGAACATCAAGTCTGTGGTTTCGGCGGCGGGTTGAAAGGACAGCACTTGACCGGAATACACAGAAATTAAGGCTTTGGCTTGACCGTTGTCGATGTGAATCATCGGGAAACCACCGTTTCCCGTGGCGAAGGTGAGGTGGCCGGCAATGCCGTAGTCTGTGTTTAATTGGTCAATACTCATGCTGTTAGCTTGGTTAATTGCTTTACAATTATCCGATATTATGGTTGCGAGATTGATTAGATTGTTGGGTTTGACGGGGGAAGGTGCGATCGACACCACCACGCCCTCCGACAAACAGATTGTAAGTGCCAACCGATCGCGAGGCGATGTGCGATCGAACCCACCGACAAACTTTGCTGATTTCTCCGTAAGCAAGCCGATCGCGTTTAGCAGCGAGCTCGTTGAGGATGGGATGCCCCGATCGCCAGCTTCCCGCCCAACTATTAATCAGCAGCAACGGCTTACCTGTGCAACCTCGAATGTAGTGCATTTCACCAGCCATTCGGTCTCCCGTTGAGCCATTGGGTTAAATTCAGTTGAGTCGCTCGACTTTCATGCGCCCCACTTTACAACTGCTGACGAGTCGGACGGATGATCGTTTCGTTGACATCCACATCACCGGGCTGCTCGATGGCACAGGCAATCGCCCGGGCGATCGCAAATTCGCTTAATTACCAAGCGCGAGCGTATTGAATTGGAGCAGGCACTGATTGACGTAGTTGCTTCGCAGCCCGCATCGGCCAATAAGGATCGCGCAGCATTTCTCTGGCAAGTAATATCATATCTGCTTGACCTGTACGGATGATGTGGTCGGCCTGCGCGGGTGCAGTAATCATACCAACTGCTCCGGTGGCGATGTTCGCGGAGCGTCGAATGCGATCGGCAAAAATAGTTTGATAACCTGCACCCGTCGGAATCTTTTCACCCGGTACAATTGCGCCTGATGAACAATCGATTAAATCAACGCCCAGTGACTTTAATTTATAGCTGAGTACAATACTTTGTTCAATGTCCCAACCATTTGGAACCCAATCGGTTGCAGAGATGCGAACCCAAAGCGGTGTTCGATCCGGCAAAACATTTCGCACCGCTTCTACGACTTCACATAAAAACCGGATGCGATTCTCAAAAGTGCCACCATAATCATCTGTCCGTTGATTGCTCAAGGGAGACATAAATTCATGCAGTAGGTAGCCGTGAGCCGCATGAATCTCTATTAGGTCAAATCCGGCTTCGAGGGCGCGTTGAGCTGCCTTGACAAAGGATACCGTCAACTTTTGAATGTCTTCCATACTCAGAGCGATCGGGGCGGGGCTATCGGGTTCAAATGGAATGGCGCTAGGGGCGATCGAAGTCCATCCTCCTTGAGATTCCGAAAGCACCTCGCCACCATCCCACGGAGGTGCTGTACTGGCTTTTCGACCTGCATGAGCAAGTTGAATTCCCGCAACCGCACCGTTGCGGTGAATTAACTCGACGATTCGCGCCCACATTTCAATGTGAGGATCTTGCCACATTCCCAAATCTTGCGGCGTAATTCGTCCTTCAGGCTCGACAGCCGCTGCTTCAGTCATCACCAGGCCTGCCCCTCCTACGGCTCGACTGACGAGATGAACCAGATGCCAATCATTCGCGAATCCATCAACGCTTGAATATTGGCACATGGGAGAAACTGCAATGCGATTTCGGAAGGTAACGCCACGTTGATCCAATGGCTCAAATAAATGCGACATAGTTGTAAACCCGTGAGTTATATAAATGCACAGATGTCAAGTACAGACTTTCTTCACACTGGGAAGTTGACTGACTTCATTCCACCAAGTCCGAAGCTTTGAAGTTTGCGCGATCGTTGCTTCGTACTCTGGGGTCTGCGATAGGTAGGTGAAGACCGGAATTAGGTAGAAATCGGCAATGCTCAGTTCGTGACCTAGCAAATACGGGTGTCCTAAAGTTAGGGACTCGATCGCCTCTAGTGAAGTCTTTACAGGTGCTACTGCAGCTTTCACCTAATCCTCGTCACTTTGACTCCCCTGGCTAGACACAATCAGAGGTTCAATGGCAATTGACTCGATCGCGAGTGCATAGAGATGGCTGTCCATAATCCCCATAATCTGGAATCTCCGAGGGCTTGTCAGTATACAGCTCACATATCTCGACTGAGTGCGTTTTTGAGGAATAAAATCACAGTTTAGGCTTGGGAGTCCGAAAGTAACAATAACCCGTTAGAAGGAGATTAATTTCACAGCAGACAGTATCGTGATTCTTAACTTCCCAAAGCGGCAAACCTTCGGATTTTTTAAATTCGGATCTCTGCGTTGGGAGGAAACATTTTTTCAACAATATTTTTCCGCAGAAGAACTGTCAAGGGTTTTTCTATCAAAGAGTAGAATATGCACCCGAAAACTACGGCGAACACTGCCAGTATAGCCGGAGCAAAGAAACCGTCAAAATATTTTTCTAATTTCGCCTTTTGGAGAATTTTTGTACTTGCTGAAATCAGAGGTCCGTGGGTCAAGAATATCGAGTATGAGGCATCTCCCAAAAAAATTAAAATATAAGGAATCTTCGGGGAATCCTTGAGGTCTATCGAGGTGGCAGCAATGATTAACAGAGCTGCTAGCACTGCAAAAGTAGTGACGCGCTCAAACTCTATGTTTCTCCATGCGACGAGCATTAGTAAAATAACATATCCTAAATTTGCTATCCCAAACAATATCCACCTGTACTTACCGATCTTATTGTTATATTTAATCACAATATACGCAGCCAAACAGCCCAAAACAAATTCGAGATTCATATTCCCAAATACTGTCTTCATCACCCAAAAAGATTTGGGGAAAGTTATAATCTTACCAAAATGTAAAAGGGTTACCAATAACCAAGCCGAAAAAAAAGGCACAGAATGTTTAGGTTTCAGCCAAATAGCTATGCTGAACAATACATAAAAATATATTTCGTAAATTAAAGTCCAACCTACATCCAGAATCGGCTTGTCGTTTTGAGGAATCAAGAGTAGCGACACAATTACCTTTCCCAAGCTTATATCTTTATTGTTAGCAAAACCGGGAATTACTAGAAAGAAACACAAAACTGTTAGAGTAATTATCCAGTAGATGGGGTAAATTCGCACGCCGCGCTTAACTAAAAACGATTTTAACTGGTCTTTTTTACCGATCGCCGATCGGTGAACGTACACCATGATAAAACCGCTTAATACAAAAAAGTAATCTACCCCGCTCGACCCAGCCTGAAATAAATTAAAAAAAGTAACTTGATTTAATCTCTCCACGCTCATCAGGTTGAGGTGAAACATTACCACTAATACAGCGGCTATGCCTCGATAAACTTGCAAGAGGTTAAGCTTTTTGTGAGGAGTTGAACTCTGTGTCATCAGAAAATACCTTGTTCAAGAGCGGCAGTTGCCCTGGCTCCCCAACTATAGTCTACGCACTAAACAGAGTCAACACATTAGACACTATAATATAACTTTATACTTTTTTCATAAAGTTGTGCAAGAAGACTTCCGACTGATCGTTGACTTAGTTCTAGTTCTCGCTGCTGCCGCAGCAGGAGGACTCTTTGCATCGCTATTGCGACAGCCGGTAATTCTCGGGTATCTCCTGGGAGGGATCGTAGTTGGGCCGGCAGGTTTGGGGCTGATTAAAGAATTAATTCAGGTAGACACCCTGGCTGAATTTGGGGTTGCCTTTCTGTTGTTTGCCTTGGGAGTGGAATTTTCCTTCGCCGAACTCCAGAAAGTAAAAGCCATTAGTTTGGGCGGGGGCGGCTTGCAAATTGTGCTGACGATCGCCATTACTACTGCAATTTCCTTGGCTGTAGGCTGGGTAGAATCGCCCGCTCAAGGCGTGTTTTTAGGAGCGATTCTGTCGCTTTCCTCGACAGCAGTCGTACTGAAATGCTTGATGGAGCGCAATGAATCCGGTACTTCCCACGGTCAAGTCATGCTGGGAATATTAGTAGTTCAAGATTTAGCCTTGGGGCTAATGCTAGCAGTTTTGCCGGCACTCAATCAGCCAGCAGAAGAGATCGGCATGACGGTAGCGTGGGCCCTAGTGCGGATCGGGTTATTTGCGATCGGTGCTGTAGTCGCCGGCATTTGGATGGTACCGCAGTTGCTGCGATACCTCGCGAAAACAGAAAGTCGAGAACTGTTTTTGCTGGGAGTTGTGGTTTTGGCTTTAGGGATTGCGCTGCTGACAGAATATTTGGGTTTTTCGATCGAGATGGGCGCATTTGTGGCGGGTTTAATGATTTCGGAGGTGGAATATGCCGACCAAACTCTAACTTATGTCGAGCCTTTGCGAGATATTTTTGCATCCTTATTTTTTGTCACCATCGGAATGTTAATCGATCCGATGTTTCTGTGGAACCATCTAGAATTAATTCTGGGACTGGTATTTCTAGTATTTGTCGGCAAATTCTTGATCATTGCGCCGATCGTCCGGCTATTTGGCTATCCGCTAAAAACAGCATTAATCGCAGGTTTGGGCTTAGCTCAAATAGGAGAATTCTCCTTTGTTCTCGCTAGTTCGGGCCAAGTTATGGGGCTGGTTTCGCGGAACGTTTACCTGTTAATTTTAGGGACGACAGCCGTTACCCTCGTGCTAACTCCGTTTGTGTTGAGAAGCGTGCCGCAGTTATTGAAATGGGCGGAAAATTTCGGACCTTTGCAGCGCTATTTTGACGAAACATCCCAGCCTGTGGAAATAGCTGAAACTTTGCCGGAACAAAATTATGTTGTGGTTTGCGGCTACGGGCGAGTCGGCAGAATTTTAGTCAAAATGCTGCAAAGTCGCAACTGTTCAGTTGTGGTGATCGACGAGTCAGAAAGTAGAATTCAAGAGTGTAGAGTCCAAGGAATTCCTTACATTTACGGGAATGCTGCCAGCTTGCACGTATTGGAAGCCGCCCGGGTGGAACGGGCAAAAGCAATGGCGATCGCCCTTCCCGATCCCATGAGCACTCGCTTGTGTCTGAAGCGGGCTTTAGAATTAGTCCCGGATTTGGATATTGTGGTGCGGGCCAACCAAGATAAAGACATCGAACTGCTTTACCAACTGGGGGCCTGGGAAGTCGTGCAGCCGGAGTTTGAGGCGAGTTTAGAACTGTCTGCCCACTTGTTGGCTAGTATTGGGATCTCGGCAATGGCGATCGGGCGGGAAGTGCAGCAAATTCGCAGCAGCCGCTATCTGGAATTGCGGCCACCGCGCGAACCTTTGGCGATTTCGCGGGATTTGAAAGTGGCGGTTCGAGATATGAACAGCGAGTGGTACAGCTTGCCGTCGGGTTCTCCCATTGCCAGCATGACTCTGGAAGAAACTAACCTGCGCCAGTTGACAGGGGTCAGCGTGATGGCGATCGTCCGCGAGAATGGCGAGGAAATTGATTATCCTAACGGCAAGACAGCTTTGCACTCGGGCGATCGACTTTTTGTAGTAGGAGAACCGGAAGAACTCATCAGTTTTGAGTTGCTGGCGAAGGGGGAAGTTGCAGTACCGCAGGGCGACAGTTCTTGCCAGTGGCTGAGGTTGCCAGCAAAGAGCCCTTGGGCCGGCAAAAAACTGTCAGAGGTAGAATTGCTGACTCAGTACGGGGTACAGGTACGGGCGATCCGCCGGGAAGGGAAATTTACTCGCTGGCCCGACGGAACTACGAATTTGCAAGAAGGCGATCGTTTGCTGCTGTGCGGCGGCTTCTACGAGCTCGGCTTGATGCAGCGGACGGCCTCACCACCGGTGCCGCAACCTGCTTTAAAGGTGCCTTTGGTCAAGGCCCAAGTCATCGAAAAGCTGTTTAGTGATTAGGGAAGTTCGGCAACGGATTCTGTAACGGATGTAACGGAGGTCAGGAAGACCGAAGTTGGAAGAGGTTCGAGGGAAGAGGGAAGATTTTTCCCATCTCCCCTCTCCCACTCTCCCACTCCCCCACTCCCCCACTCCCCCACTCTCAGCCGTTGGGTTTGAGATAAGCAATTGCTGGTCGCGAGATCAGAATTTGTGTTTCTGAGGCATCGAGGAGGCAAATGCAGCTATTATCCTGCCAAAAAATTCTGCCAGCTACTAAGTCGCCGGTCAGGAGTTTGATCTCCACCTGTTGTTTGTCTTTGATGTAGCTTTGTATTAAGCGAACGCTGGGCAATCCGGTTTCAAATTCAGGCATAGTTCAGAAAAATATAGTCAAATATTACCTTAAACCATATTCTTCTGTTTATACCGTTTAACCCTTACTGCCGCAACTACAAGCGCGTCTACGCGATGAGGCATAAACCCATTGGCGGTTACTTTTCTACCGATATTCATTCAGCCATTGACATCAGCATTAATTAGATATCCCTGTAGAGTTATAAATATTATATTTGTTGATATTTGACGAGAAAGGACTATAAATTGCATAAAGTTTTATAATAGTGGGAAATGGGTAATTTGGTCATCAAATTATCTAATCAGTTTTAACCAAAAGAGGTTTGTTTTTATGCCGATCGAGTTTGCGAAGTATCACGGACTGGGAAATGATTTTATTCTGATTGACAACCGCCACTCGTCAGAACCGGTGATCACGCCAGAACAAGCTGTGGATTTGTGCGATCGACATTTCGGGATTGGCGCAGACGGTGTGATATTTGCTCTTCCGGGTCAAAACGACACTGACTATACGATGCGGATTTTTAACTCCGACGGTTCGGAACCGGAAATGTGCGGCAACGGGATTCGCTGTTTGGCTAAGTTTATCGCCGATTTGGAAGGGTCAGAGGCGAAAACTCAGTACCGCATCCACACTCTGGCTGGTGTGATTACCCCGGAATTGCGATCGGACGGTCAGGTGAAGGTGGATATGGGGGTTCCCCGGCTGCTGGCGGCGGAAATTCCGACAACTTTGGCTGCAGCGGATGCCAAAGCTATAGATGTGCCGATCGAAGTTGCTGATAAATCTTGGTCTGTTACCTGTGTCAGCATGGGTAATCCTCACTGCATTACGTTTGTAGAGGATGTTGCGGCTGTTGCTCTAGAAACTGTCGGGCCTCAATTCGAGCACAACAAAGCATTCCCGCAGCGTACCAATACGGAATTTATTCAAGTGATACGTTCAGACTATGTAAAAATGCGGGTGTGGGAAAGAGGCGCGGGTGTTACTCTAGCTTGTGGGACTGGTGCTTGTGCTGCTGTGGTAGCTGGGGTGTTGGTAGGGAAGTGCGATCGGGTAACTGCGGTTGAACTCCCCGGCGGCGTTTTGGAAATCGAATGGGCAGAAGTTTCGGGGCGGATTTACATGATCGGGCCGGCACAGCGAGTATTTACTGGTTCTATGAGTGATTAGTCATTAGTCATCAGTCATCAGTCATCAGTTATTAGTTATTAGTGACTGGTCAGAAGTTTTTTTTTGTTGAATGAACAAACAATAAAAACTATTGAATTCAAAATTTTTATTGAATTCTGACCAAGGCCTTCTGCCTTCACAAATTATTGGCTGCGGACTGAAGACTGAAGACTAATAACTAAGCCTGAAATCTAAAATCTAAAATCTAAAATCTAAAATCTAAAATTAAGTAGGTGGGCTTGCATGGCTGGAGGTATTTATCTCATTCAGGACGACGACAGGCTGGTAGAAATGATGGAACAGCCCTACGACTCGGAAGACCAGTTACAAGATTTGCTAGTAACTTATCCTAATTTGATCGCGGGAGACCAAATCGATCGGGCTACGGCGCGGAGGTGGCTGTTAATTTCGCGGGAAGCTGCACCCAGCGATGAGGAAACAGCGGTGCAGTGGTCGCTGGATCATTTGTTTCTCGACCAAAATGCCGTTCCTACTTTGGTGGATGTGCGGCGAACTCCTAATGCTGAACTGCGGCAAAAAGTTTTGGGTCAGTCGATCGACTATGCTGCTAATGCGTTGTTTTACTGGCCCATCGATTCAATTATTGCTCTGTTTGAAGCTAATTGTCGCGATCGGGGTCGCGATCCTGAACATATTTTTGAAGAGTTTCTCGGTGCAAATGCTAACGAAGACCTATTTTGGCAGAAAGTTAAAACTAATTTGCAAGCCGGTAAAGTTCGCTTAGTGTTTGTAGCTGACGAGATTTCCGCTGAAATGCGCCGAGTTGTGGAATTTCTCAACGAACAAATGGACCCGGTTGAAGTTTTGGCGCTGGAAATTAAGCAGTATGTAAGTGAAGACGGTTTAAAAACGCTGGTTCCCAGAGTGATCGGTCAGACGGCCGAAGCACAGCAGAAAAAATCCAGCGCAACGCGCGAAAGAAGGCGCTGGGATGAATCTTCATTTTTTGCGGAAATCAAAGCTAGACGAGGCGCAGACGAGGCGCAAATGGCAAAAGCAATTTACTTGTGGGCAAAAAGTCAAGAACCCGAAGTTAAAATCCACTGGGGAACGGGGGATGCCTACGGCGGTTTCGCCGCACAATTGCCTCAAAAGGGAAGAAAACCCTATCAGTTATTCACTGTAGATATTGCTGGCAGAATGGAGATTTCTGCTGATAATTATGGTTCCCAGCCGCCTTTTAATGCGGAACAAAATTGGCTGGAATTGAGAAGTAAGCTGAGTTCGATCGGTCTGTCGCTGCCTATAGAACCGGGTGAGAGAAGGTCGCCGAGTCTGGCTTTGTTTACTTTGCAAGACGAATCTGCCCTCAAGCAAGTTATGGAAACTTTTGATTGGGTGATTGAGCAAATTCAAACGTTATAGTTATCAGTCATTTGTATGGTGATATTAGGCGCAACTTACCTATTTTTAGGCTGCGCCGAATATCACTGAAGAACGATCGGGAAGCCCCTGGTTTTAGCACTTTACCCTTATTAGCTGATTTCATTTGTCCTCAATCTTGATTAAATAGTTATTAGTTGTTAGCTGTTAACTACTAACTAATGACCAATGACTAATGACTAATAATCATGACTATTGATAGCGAATATTTGCTTGTTTCAATCGTCGCAGGGCTTCTCCCAGCCGATCGCAATCTGCAATTAAACTAATTCTCACATATCCTTCGCCGCCCGGCCCAAAAGCATTGCCAGGAGTCACCACAACACCCGTTTGCTGCAAAACATTCAGGGCAAAATCAGTCGAACTCATCCCCGGAGTGCAGGGAACCCAAAGATACATTGCAGCCAGAGGCTTAGGAATATTCCACCCTAATTCGGCCAATCCTTCCACCATGAAATCCCGGCGAGTCCTGTAACGATTCTGCACTTCGTGCAAGTAACTGTCCGGCAATTGCAGTGCTGTTTCGGCTGCTGTTTGCAAAGCGGAAAATATACCGTAATCTAGGTTAGTTTTTAATGTCCGCAAACCTTGGATAATTTTGCTATTTCCTACTACAAAACCGACGCGCCAGCCGGCCATATTGTAGGTTTTGGACATGGTGTGAAATTCGACGCCGATTTCTTTACCGCCGGGAATTTCTAATAAACTTGTTGGTTGATAGCCGTCAAAGGCTAATTCCGCATAACACAAATCGTGAACCAGCAAGATTTGATGTTTGTGTGCGAAAGCCACAATATCTTTGTAAAATTCGCGGGGTGCTGTTGCTCCAGTCGGATTACTGGGATAATTGAAATAAAGTATTTTGGCTTGTTCGGCTAC
The DNA here is from genome assembly GCF_036701115.1 of Microcoleus sp. Pol1C5. NCBI lineage: Bacteria > Bacillati > Cyanobacteriota > Cyanophyceae > Oscillatoriales > Microcoleaceae > Microcoleus > Microcoleus sp. Pol1C5. The sequence continues at coordinate 41,349 of NZ_JAUBQE010000007.1, forward strand.
GCTGTCGGGAATGTCGGCTAAGTCAATTACCCAGTCGTTTTCTGGTTTGAGGATGATGTTGTGAACTTTTGCACCGGCGATAATCGGGCCCCGAAATAATACGGGATAAGCGGGACTTGGTACTAATATTACGTCCCCTGGATTGATATAGGCGATCGCAAAATGTGCTAAACCTTCTTTAGAACCCAACAAAGGCAATGCTTCGCTTTCTGGATCGAGTTCAACGTTGTAGCGGCGGCTGTACCATTTAGTAATAGTACGGCGGAAACTGGCAGTTCCTTCAAAGGGTGGATAGCCGTGATTGGCAGTATTTTGGATGGCTGCGACAGCGGCTTCTACTACTGGTTGAGGAGTGGCACCGTCGGGGTTTCCCATTCCTAAGTCTATTAAATCGAGTCCTTGTTCGCGGGCGCGGGCTTTGAGTTCGTCGAGACGGGCAAATACGTAGGGCGGTAGTTTTTGCAACCTGTCAGCAGGGGTAATCCAATCCAAGGTCATTTATTTTTTGTCAGTTGTCAGTTTTCCTGGTTTGTAGTAAGGACTTTCGTCCTTGCTAGCACAGCCTTTTCAGGACTTTAGTCCTTACTACAAACTGTTTTAATTCTTAATCTTTAATTCTCCCACAGGTGCGGTGGTAGAAACCATCGCTGCCATTAATTGTTGGGGAACAACTTTAAAAGGCAGTCGGTGGATGTCGGAATTGGGATTGCAGGCGATATCGGCGGCGCGCTGCAATTCTGTGATGGTAATGTCTCCGAGTCCGAGGTTGTCTAAAGTTTGGGGCAATCCAATTTCGGCGTAGAATTTTAGCAATTGCTGTCTGGCGCTAGCGGCGAGTTGATTGTTTTGCAGCATTTCTTCTAACCGCAGTTGTACTAAAATGCCGTAGGCGACTTTTTCGCCGTGCAATGTGCCGTGACTTGCTAATAGATGAGTTAGGCCGTTGTGGACGGCGTGCGCGGCGACGGTGCGGCATTGGGCACCGCCAATTCCGCCGATTACTCCTGCTAGCAATACGGCTGCATCTGTGACTTCTTGCCAGGTTTCGCTACCGGGTTCTTTGAGGGCGGCGGCTGATTTTTGGAATAATATATCGCGCAGTATTCTAGCTTGTTGAACTGCCGAAATTATCAGGGTTTGTTCGGAGTGTCCGCTGCTGACTGATGCTTCGTACCATTTGGCGATCGCATCTCCAATTCCTGCTACTAATGTCCGCTGCGGTGCGGTTTGAATTAAGCCGTAGTCGAGTATTAATAAGTCGGGACATCTGGCTAATGTGACATCGTATTGGAATGCACCTTGTTCTGAATAAATGTTAGAAAGGGCTGTCCAAGCGGCACAGGTGGCGGCTGATGTGGGTATTGTGACGATCGGGATTTTGCACTGATGGGCGACGAGTTTTGCTGCGTCTAAGGCTTTGCCGCCGCCTACACCGATGATGAAGTCGGCTTGATGGGTTTGGGCTGCTGCGCGGAGGGTTTCGAGGCTGGTTTCGCTGCAATCCTTGCCGTATGCTGTTTCGGCGGATTTTAACTGCTGCTGTTCGAGGATTGGTTGCAGGTAGGGTTGGGCGGCGGCGAGGGAGTTGCTGCCGCCGACGATTAGCGGCCGCTTTCCGAAACGGGCGATCGCATCTCCGGCTTGTGCGATGGCCGATCGACCTCGTAATACACAGGCGGGAGCAATTGTCAAGGAATAAATTGCAGTTGGGGTGGCGGTCTTAGTGCTTTGGGTTTGAGTCATCGAACCACTGGATAAGTGACGAGAAGGTTGACGCTTTGCAGGATTGCTGGATTTTATAGGATAACTCTAACCCATGTTGGGCGATCGGGTAAGTTTTGTAAAGTTTTTATTAAGTATTGTGCGGGGTTGGGGCTCGAACGGGGGAGTTGAGGGGTGATCGCGAGTATTCACCCAATTGTAGACTTCCAATTCGATCGTTTTAATGATGTATGTTGCATAGTGCTGAAAGGACAGATGCTTTGTTTCAGCATAACAATTGTCGATCGAAGGGCTTTAATTGTCCACCCGTCTTTTTCGAGGGTGCGACGCAGGGAGAAATATAAATTATCGCGTCTAGACATTCGATATTCCAGAATCCAGGTTAGGAAAGATAAATAAGAAAGAGTTGACATACATGAGCTAATTGTGGTATTTTGTGGTTATATAATTTATTGGATCGCATCTCCAACACAATATCTGCGACACAATTATAAGTAAGATTTCACGGAGACCAAGTTGCGTATAAAAGAAGAATTCAAAAAGTCTGGCTATTTTTGGCTTCCCTCATCTCCAGAGAGAATAATACCTGGCACGCTTACTATCACTGATGGAGGGAACATTGAGCTTGAACTATTTGGAGTGTTCGATAACAATGATAAATTAGCAAGAATTATAGGGCATATTGAAAACCACGGCTTGGTTACACTGGATGATTGTTTTTATAAAAACCAAACTATTTCTGTTCCTGGTATTTCCAAGTCCTCTATCTTTGTTAACAACGCTCTCATTGGCGTAGCTTATGATGACAAAGAACTTGTCTTGTTAAATACGTTCCAATTCTCGATTGAAGGCATTGATGAATGGGTTGGATTGAGTGGAATAAATTTTGAAAATCAAGAAAATGGAATAGCATTAATAACATACTCGCCACCAGAACAAGTATTGATAAATCTCAATAACGGGATGAAACTGTTGGTCACGTTTTCATATACTCTCCCTGGGTTTCCGATTACAACAGAAGCAAAAATCACACAAAAGACATATTTTAAACTTACATCCGAACAGGAAATCCAACTAAACGACTTTAAATCAGCCGCTTATAAAATTACTACCCTCCTCGGATTTGCTATCGATAAAACTGTCTGTATAGAAAAGGTATCAGCAACTTCTAACGCAATATGCCAAGATATTGGGCACGGAAAAACTATACCAGTTTCTATATTACTTTACTATGCAAGCGTCCCTTACACAAAAATTGAACCAAAAATTAACAGGCATAGAATGCTATTTAGATTTGAGCAAATTCGAGAAGATGCTCAGCGCATAGTTAATAACTGGTTTGATGCTTATGATAAGATTGCTCCAGCATTGAATCTGTATTTCTCTACAAAGACAGGAGCGCACAAATACTTGGAGAGCCAGTTCTTAGCACTAGCTCAGGGGCTTGAAACCTACCATCGTAGAACCTCGAATGAAAAATTAATGGATGAAGCTGTTTTTAAAGAACTAACTGAAAACTTAATCAAGCAATGCCCCGAGGAAAACAAAGAGTGGCTATCTGGAAGACTAAAGTATGGAAATGAAGTGAACCTCCGCCGGAGAATAAAGCTCATCATCGAGCCATTTAAGGAATTTCTTGGAACAAGCAAGGAACGAAATAAATTAATAACAACTATTGTAGATACGAGAAACTATCTAACTCATTATGACAACTCGTTAGAGTCAGTAGCTGCTAGTGATAAAGATTTATTTTCTCTCTGCCTCAAGATGGAAGCAATTTTCCAGATTCACTTGCTCCAGGTGCTGGGTTTTACACAAACACAGATTAAATCTATTTTTGATAATAGCTATGAGCTACAGCAAAAACTTAAAGAAATCTAACAAGGCGCTGCACCTGACGGCAATTCTACTAAGCTCTCTAGTCCCAAGTGGCTTTCACCGTTACCTTTTTTCTCGACAGGTGAAACCCGATTGCCCGCAACTTTGATCGCTCGCTCGCCCCTTTCCCATATCCTAGAAAAACACAGGCACGGCCAAGGCTCAAATCAGCTCGGGATCGATCGCCTTCTCTGTGCGATCGCGCAGGAAACCATCCCTAGTTTATGATGGTTGTAAGAGAATTTGTGGGATTATGATTTCTGTGCAATTAGCCTTCTTGCCTTCATGCCAACGAATGATTCTGACCTACAAATCCAAGCGCGAAGAATTCTAGACGCGATTGCTTTCATTCCTTTTGAGCAATGTCAACCCTTGACCCGTGGGTTTGAGAGCATTCCTGCGCGTCCTGGCATTTATGCAATCAGGCACAAAACTGATGGATTGCTCTACATAGGTAAAACCAAGAGCTTACGAGGTCGCTTCAGTGGTGGGGACAAAGCTTTTTTGTGGGCATGGCTCGATAAATATAGCGATGAAGACATACGCATTGCAGTACAGACAATTTCTCACTGGCAGAACCCTGCGTTACTATTGGAGCTAGAAGCCATCATTCTAAGAGCTACTGAACCCCCTTACAACGTCCAAATTCCAACTGAGATGTAAAGCCATGCCAGCCAAACTTCAAGACCAACTTTCCCTCGCTGATGCCGAAGTTATTTTAGGACGTTTTCCTGAACGAATTCGTGCTGCCCTAATTGCTCGTGCTGCTGAAATTGAATATCCAATTGAAGCAGTCATTGAGATGGCGATCGCTAGTTTCCTTGACACAGAGGCATTAGGTTTTGCAGATTGCAAACCGGGACGCGGACAATAACAGCGTCAACTGGCGATCGCGCCGGTCTAACAACCCGGTTGGATCGAACTACCGAAAGATATTGGTGGTGATGCAAAAGTTATTTCTAGCCACTCAACCGGAACGTTGCTTTTGGCTGAAACAATGCTTCTAAATTATCTGTCAGTGTTTAACATTAAGCTATTCACCTCTAATTGCTGGAGTTCATTCTATGAGAAAGCCACAAACTGTTAAAGCTTTGGAAGATCTAGGACGGGTTCAACTCTCTAAGAGTTTTTTCATGCGTGAGTTTCTTTATTCAGAAATCTCTCAAATTGAAGGTATCCCTAACATTCCTAGCGATCCTGACTTGGCGATCGCAGCAGGAAAGAATTTGTGTGAGAGGGTGCTTGAACCAATTCAAGATGCGCTTGGTCGGATTAGTATCCGCTCAGCCTATCGTTCTTGTGCGGTGAACGCCAAAGGAGCAGAGAATAAAAATCAGTACAACTGTGCCAGTAATGAGGCCAACTATGCAGAACATATCTGGGACGTAAAAGATTCAGAGGGGTATATGGGAGCAACAGTATGTATTATTGTTACATCATTCATCCCTTACTATGAACGCACTCAAGATTGGACAGCATTGGCATGGTGGATACATGACAACATTGATGCTTATGCAGAAATGACCTTTTTCCCAAAGTATGCAGCGTTCAACATTAGGTGGAGCGAGAATCCTAATGTTTCAAAAACCATTTATAGCTACGTAAGAAACCCGCACACTGGTAAGAATAGCGGGTATCTGACAAAGGAGGGGATGGATAATTTCTTAGGTTTGCATGAGCAGTTTTACCAAGAATTTATCGATCGCTGACTAAACATCTTTTTGAACTTCTATGCGATAGTTGTAGCCCTGTTCGGTGAGGAAGAGTTGCCGGTGTCGCGCAAAATCTTCCTCGCAAGTTTGTAGCGATACTAATGTATAAAAACTCGCAGTATGTCCATCGGATTTCGGGCGGAGAATTCGTCCGAGGCGCTGCGCTTCTTCTTGGCGAGAACCATACTTTCCCGATACTTGAATCAACACATCGGCATCGGGTAAATCGACGGCAAAATTGCCCACGCGAGACAGAAGGTAGAGTGCGTCGCTACCCACAATCTCCAAGCAGCTTCAATATTTCGTGGCGACGCACCATACAATTAGTCGATCGAAACTGACAGAGTGTAACTGTCTCCTCCTCGTTCCGTACCGACAACTATCTGATATTTACCCGTCTGGGGCAATTCTCCAGACCAGCTTTTTTGTCCTTCAGCTACGGCATTTGTATTGGGATCGACCACCTTAAAAACAGCATTTCCCTCAACTGATTGGATCTCAACATCCATGGTTTGACCTTCTTTGGCGTTAATCAGATAAATCATGACTTCGCCGCGCGCTACTCCTCCTTTGACTTCCGCTGAACTAGCATCGCGCTTAAACTGAATCTCCTGCTGGCGCTGACTCATTAAAATCGCCGGTTTTTCCGGGATGGATGCTGTGGGAACAATGCTGGATATAGCTTTTACTGAAGCCGGAAAAATCGCATAGGCACTTAAGCCGATTATCGAAATATTTAGCGGATGTTTGAAAATTTTTGCGGGTTTGTTCATAGTAGTTTAACACTCTTGTAAAATGGATTTACTTGTATGATTATAGCTGACTCACCTTGTCTGTATGCGATCGCCCTTACCGATCGACTAATTTTAGCTTTTGCAAACTGTCAATCGATTTGAGATTTGAAATTTTAGATTGAAGCCTAAGATGTGGGATAATTTTGTACGATCGGGACTTACGCATTACTGTAAAGTTGCCGGCGCGCGCGGAAAAGTAAGATCGCCCGTCAGCCGTGTTACCAAAAAAATTGCCAGTCCAGGACGCACAAAAACCTTCAGAAACCGGGTTCCTTGACAAAAAACTACACTTTCAAAGAGATTACCCGACAAGAAACCCGGTTTCTGACCAACTGTGCCTAAGTTCTGTTTGCACAATTCCTAATTATTACAAACCAGACGATATGACTCAAAAGCCAACCGCAACCTATCGCACCGAAAGCGACTCGATGGGAGACAAACAAATCCCATCTAATGTCTACTACGGCATCCAAACCCTGCGCGCAGTTGAAAATTTCCCGATTAGCGGCATTAAGCCTTTATCAACATACGTTGATGCTTGTGTTTTAATTAAGAAAGCAACGGCGATCGCCAATGGCGAACTCGGCTGCATTCCCCAAGACATCAGTCAAGCCATTGTCCAAGCAGCAGATGAAATCCTAGCTGGCAAATTGCGCGATCAATTTGTAGTTGATGTCTACCAAGCCGGCGCCGGAACTTCTCACCACATGAATGTTAATGAAGTTCTTTCAAATCGCGCTTTGGAAATTATGGGCGATGAAAAAGGCAACTACAAGAGCGTCAGTCCTAACGACCACGTAAACTACGGTCAATCGACAAATGATGTGATTCCGACTGCAATTCGGATCGGCGGATTGTTGGCGTTAGAAAAAACTCTGTTTCCGGCTTTGTCGGATGCCGTAGTCGCCCTAGAAAACAAAGCAGAAGAATTCAAAGATATTGTTAAATCCGGCCGCACTCATATGCAAGATGCCGTACCGGTTCGACTTGGCGACACCTTCGGCGCTTGGGCGCAAATTCTCAGAGAACATACCTTGAGAATTGACAGGGCATCCGATGATTTGACATCCCTGGGATTGGGGGGAAGTGCGGCCGGAACAGGGTTAAATACTCACCCTGAATACTGTCAAAAAGTTGCTGAAATCCTCTCCGAATTAATCGACCACCCCCTGAAACCAGCAAGGCATTTAATGGCTGCTATGCAGAGTATGGCACCGTTTGTAAATGTGTCCGGTGCACTGCGAAATCTCGCTCAGGATTGCGTTAAAATCTCCCACGACCTGCGTTTGATGGACTCCGGGCCGAAAACGGGTTTGAAAGAAATTCAACTGCCTCCTGTGCAACCGGGTTCGTCAATTATGCCGGGAAAATACAACCCTGTGATGGCAGAAATGACATCGATGGTGTGTTTTCAAGTTATGGGTTATGATAGCGCGATCGCCCTGGCAGCCCAAGCAGGACAATTAGAATTGAACGTGATGATGCCCCTGATTGCCTACAATCTCATTCACAGCATCGAAATTTTGGGCAATACCATCAGCGCTTTGACTACACAATGCCTCGCCAAAATTGAAGCTAAGGGCGATCGATGTCTCGCTTACGCAGAAGGCAGTCTCGCCCTCGTTACCGCCCTCAACACTCACATCGGCTATCTCAACGCCGCCGCCGTCGCCAAAGAATCCTTAGAAACGGGCAAATCTTTGCGGCAAATTGTGCTAGAACGGGGTTTAATGAGTGCAGAAGACTTGGCAAAAGTTCTAGATTTAGAGAAAATGAGTGCGATGCCGGTATCTTCTGCTAACGTTTAGGATCTCGCAGGTATCAGCTAGAAACTAGAAGGCTGAACTCGATTTAAGTCTGGCTTCTGCCTTCTGAGTTATGCCTAAAGGCTGTCACAGGTTAAAGTTAAACAATTCAGAATTCAATTTTTTTAGAATTAATTCTGATTTTTTTTATAGTCTAAAGTTTGGGAGCAAGATTTATGCGCGCAGGTTCTTTTGCAAAATTAACTCAAGATAAAGAGAACACAACTCAAGTGACATTTCATTATGTGGAAGGTCACACAGAAACGTTTACTATTCCAATGCCTGCACAAGAATTCCAAGAGGAAGTGCTGACTTTGTTAAGTCAACCTTGGTTGACTTTCCATTTAGCCGATCAAACGGTCTTTATTTGTACGGCCCGGTTGGTAAAAGTAGAAGTAAAACCCGCGCTTCCTGACCTGCAAGGCCAAGGAATATTCTCTAACTCGCTGCGAGTTAGTACCATGCAGCGGGCTGCTGTTGGTAGATTGCCGATGAATAGTTAGGGTTCGTTTGTATTGAGATGATTCAATGTAACGCACGCGCAGATCACCCTGCTTAGGGTTTTCCGCGCGTGCGTTAGATTTAGATTATTCCCGCTCGATAACCAATTACCAATTAATTCATAATTATGTCTGCTGTTAGTTTAATTCGTGCCAATTCATACGATCGCCAAATCTTGCAAGCATCTTTAGAAAGTTTGCTGGCACCCTTGGGCGGAATCTCGGCTTTTGTCAAATCGGGCGATCGGGTTTTACTCAAACCCAATCTCCTCACCGGTTCTCGCCCTACAAAAGAATGCGTCACCCGCCCAGAAGTGGTTTACTGCGTCGCTAAAATGGTCATTGAAGCGGGAGGAAAACCCTTTTTAGGCGATAGTCCAGCTTTTGGTAGCGCTATGGGTGTAGCCAAAGCAAACGGTTATTTGCCGCTGTTGGAAGAACTGAATTTGCCAGTAGTTGAGTTTCAAGGAAAACGCTACGAAACAGTCAGCGAAGATTTCAATCATCTGCGAATTTGCAAAGAAGCAATGGAAGCAGATGTAGTGATTAATTTGCCAAAACTCAAATCTCACGTTCAATTGACCGTGACAATGGGCGTGAAGAATTTGTTTGGCTGCGTCCCCGGCAAAATGAAGGCTTGGTGGCACATGGAAGCTGGCAAAGATAGCGCCCGATTCGGTGAAATGCTTGTAGAAACTGCCCGGGCAATTAACCCAAATTTGACAATTTTGGATGGCATTATCGGTCACGAAGGTAACGGGCCAAGCGGCGGCGAACCTAAGTTTTTGGGAATTTTGGCCGCCTCTGATGATGTGTTTGCTTTGGACAGAACTTTAGTTGAAATTATTAATGCCGATCCGGCGGCGGTTCCGACTGTAGCTGCGGCGATGAGATTGGGACTGTGCTCGAATTTAGAGGATCTTGATTTTCCGCTTTTGCAGCCGGAAACTCTCAAGGTTTTGGATTGGAAGTTGCCGGAAAGCATGATGGCGATCGACTTCGGTATGCCCCGCGTGGTGAAGTCGGCTTTCAAACACCTTTATATCCGGTTTATTAAAGAAAAGTTCAGCATCAAGGCTTCGCATTAGCGAAGACAGAAGGGTAAAATTTCTTTTTTTTATTCCTTCTGCTTTCCATTGCTAATTGTAAAGAAATATTATTATTTTACAACATATCTATTTATGTAAAGTTTTAATAAATTTCTTATAAGTTTATGGTTTAAGTAGGTAGGTGGGATTAAACCGCATAATGTAACACTATGTAAACAGGTTTAAGTCAGCCAGTAAGTAGGTAGGCGGGACTAAACCGCATAATGTAACACTATGTAAACAGGCTTAAATCAGCCAGTAGAGAGCATTTGGAGACTTGGCCCTCATTTACCTAGGGGCGTTTTTTCGCGCCGACTTACTTAAAGCATTTGCCTCGCCGTAGTCGCAACTCGCGCTCATTCTTGCTAGCTAGAAGCGGTTAGATAATTTCATTTAAGTATAAACACTTGTAACAGCCCTTGTTTTAACCATATTTACCCTATAATTGCGCTTTTCTTTATAATTGACCGCTCAATTATAAAGATTGAGTAAAGCTGGTAAAAGGTTATTGACAGTTATACGTAGATCGCAGATGATAGCGACATATCAAACAGACCTTACCTTGAATAATAAAGGTCTAATCCAGTTGCTGCCTCCATCTTAAGTATTAGATATCTCCCAAACAGAGTCTGAAATGTTGCTTGTATCAGGCGGCGAAATTTAAATTCGGTAGATGTCTGTTATATATATAGATCAACAGCCCTTGCCAAGTACAGCAAAGATTCACTACCGCATCAGTAAAAACTTCAAACCAGGAACTACCTACCCTATGCTTACTAACAACAATCTGACAATCGTACAGCCACTAAAAGCCAAGTTTTTGCCAAACAGTGAAGTTTTACTGACCCGTAAGTTGATAGAAGCAGTTGGTGAGTTAGCCACGTATTGGTCTGGTTCAATTACTGTGATGATGGAAGAAACGAAAGAAGACAACGACCAGATGGATGCAAAAATATTCAAACTTAATGAATTGCCATTCAAACTGGAAATAATTTCTTTTGATCAAATCACCCCAGCTTTACTACATCAGCATCAGAGTACGCTGGTATTGGCAGCCCCGGAATACAGACAAAACCATATCAGTAAAGTGTGTAAAATAGCGGGAGTACCGTGTATTTACGTTTCCGAATACAGTCTGAAAACTCGCAAACAGATCGTGAATGTCAGTACGAAAAATCCCCTGATCCGCTTGCGGAGAATAATCTGGACTTACAGTCAGGAATATAAGCAGCGCAAGGCGATCGCAATGGCAGAGGGATTGCAGTGCAACGGCACCCCTACCTACCAAGAATACAAGCATCTCAATCGCAACCCACAGTTGTTCTTGGACACGCGGATTAGAGAGGATATGTTAGCAACAGAAGCTGACATTGAACGGCGCACTGAAAACCGCTCTCAAGATATGCCTCTCCGGCTAGTATTCTCAGGTCGCCTAATTAAGATGAAAGGGGCCGATCATTTACTTGAGGTCGCTAGAGAACTCAAACAACTGAATGTGAAATTTGAAATGTTCATCAGTGGTATTGGTGACTTAGAAGAGATGATGCACCAGCAAATAGCTGCAAATCAACTTAATGATTGCGTGAAAATGCTCGGAGTGCCTGACTTTAAAACAGATTTTTTCCCCTTTGTTAAGAACAATATTGATTTGTTTGTTTGCTGTCACCGGCAGGGCGATCCTTCTTGTACTTACATAGAAACTATGGCTGCTGGCGTGCCGATTGTTGGGTATGGTAACGAGGCCTTCCAGGGAATTTCAGAAATGTCGGAGACAGGATGGGTCGTGCCAATGAATCAGCCTAAACAGATGGCTAAGAAAATTGCAGAACTCAGCCACAACCGGGAAGAAATTAAATCGATGTCGTTCAAGTCGCTGAAGTTTGCTCAACAGCACACATTTGAGAAGACTTTTCAAGCGCGCATAAAACATATGCAGGCTATTGCCTATTCAAAGCTGCCTAATCAAGTCACCGAAAGTCAAGTAAGTGATGCTCCAGATATGGTTTTGGCGTACAGTCAACTGCCTTAAGAATCTTCGGCCTATGATTGAGACAGGCTTCATTAAGGTAGCCACGGAAATTGGAGGTATCGTAAACGCAATGTTTGAGGTGAGCGATCGCCATTAGATTTAGATGTTTTTTTCAAACTTAATAGCATCAAACTCGACTGGGCGATCGCACTTCTTCCATAGGTTTTTAAATCTCATTTAACGGGCTACATTGTCTGACCAACTACCAGATCCCATAGCAACCCTAAACCATTGAGCAACCAACTCATTTTCCTTTCCACTGGAACTGGCAAAAGTAACAGTGCTTTGAGTTGAAATCTTGTTAAATTAACGGCTTCATTATTTACGTATATGCACAACTGCTTTTATTAGTATCATAGCCTAGACACCTACCATGTTGATAACTTAATATATCCTTAAATTAGTGCTTAATTATTGACAACATAAAAACTTACTCACACCCAGCTAGTAGAAGGTATATTTTTTTATAAAAACTGATAGAGTAAGTTAAATGCGTTAGCTTAAATTGGATGTTACTTGAAAACCCCACCTTAGCAATTTTATTCCTAAAACTTCATAAGTTTTAGGTATTCATCTGCTGTGTTTAGTATCCCCCAATTATCACTCACACATAATCTCCCGGATTGATCTAACATAATTGGTTATTAGTAAGTCCATTACCTAAGTAAGGCAAACTAAAATGCAGCAAAGTCAACAGTGCTTAAGCCCTACCCTCACCTGTCCGATATCGGGACAGAGTATGAAACCGTGGCTATTTATACCCGGTGATTGGCGCAGACCTAGAAATAAAGAGTCATTTCAATTGTACTGGTGCGAAAAATCACAACTTGGATGCATTCATCCTCTACCCGAACTCAACAAAATCGCCAGCTTCTACGACATCGATGAGTATTATACTCATCATATAGACTTTACAGGCTTTGTATCTGCCTCTTCTATTTCTTTCTTCGATAAATTGCGTACCCATCTAGCTTGGCGTTTGGATCGCGGAGTAGATGTCACAAGTAAATGGTGGAAGCAACAGTTCGGGACTGCTTCCTCGTCGATCTTAGAAATTGGTTGCGCCAACGGACATCTGCTGCAAGAACTGCAAGCAGATGGTCACAAAGTCTGGGGCGTAGAACCCGATCGACAAGCTTTGGTTTTGGCCCAGCAGCAGCGAGGCCTTAATGTATTTTATGGTACTGCGGAATCTTTGCCCCCGGAAGTCCAGTCTAGACAGTACGACATAATTGTGATGAACCATGTACTCGAACATACCAGAGATCCTTTACTTGCACTCCGCAATGCCATGCAGTTGCTCGTGCATGGTGGCAAATTGGTGATGGAAGTACCAAATAACTCTTGTATTGGGCTGAAATTATCAGGGATTACATGGATGCATCTAGATGTACCAAGGCATTTGTATTTTTTCACACCGCAGAGCTTTCGCGCTATCTGTGAAAAAGTAGGATTTGAGATAATTTCTACCCAATTTAATGGCTACTATCGCCAATTCGACAACACTTGGATCAATGATGAAAGAAAAATTTTCCGTCTGTTCGATTCAATGGCATCTCATCAGATAGTAAAGCCCAAAGAAAACAGTAAAGTCCAAGCTTGGAAGCTACTGCTGAAAACAATTTTTGCTGCTGATGAAAACAAGTACGATTCGATCCGGATTGTGGCCCAAAAACCATAGCTCGATCGAGGTAAGGGCAATAAATTTTTGGTTTGATTATCAAGTTTGGTTACACACTCGCCATACTTTGGCTATCCCCTGAGAGCGTCGCCCATGCCAGGAGTACAGTCACACCAAATGCGACTATTGACCCAGCAATCCACCTGACTCGATCGAGACTGATACACCAACTTTGTATGTAAGGTGTGCAGTCCGCAGCTTACTGCATAGATAATGTAAAAATTGCTTTCTGGCGTAATATCGTTTGCGGTTGCATCGGCATAATATATTTGGATCATGTCAGTGGGATATCTTAAGCTCGCGATTTGGGTAGCGAGCTTAAGATATCCCACTATAATTCCGATGCCACCGGATTTGATATAAGTTTTCTTGAATATGCGATCGCAGTTGCACCTCAAAACGATTAGTTACGATGTGTTTGCTTTTTTACTTTTTTCTTGTGAGCACCCATAATGCACAAGAAACTTTTAAATTTCAACCATATAATACTTCTTCTACAGGCGCCGTCGCGTCTGTGGGGTCGAACTTTTTGATTTTTAAAGCTTGTAGCAAAAACAGCCAGATATAAAGCGGATTCAAAAAAACATACCGCTGCCAAAGGCGCCGAGGTTCTTTCATCATCCGAAACAGCCATTCCAAACCTATCTTAGATAAAAACTCAGGAGATTTAGCTAAATTACCGGCATGAAAATCGTAAGCAGCACCTACAGCAATCAGCGGCATTGATAAGTCATCCCGGTATTCGTAAGCCCAGACTTCTTGTCGCGGACACCCCAAACCGACAAAAGTAATTGCTGCACCGCTGTTGCGAATTTGCTGTGCAATTTCTTGCTTCTCTTGGGGCGAAACTTGTCTAAATTTAGAAGGCTGAGTTCCAGCAATAATTAACTTGGGAAAACGCTGGCAGAGATTGCAACATAAAGCCTCGAGTACAGAAGCTTGAGAGCCGTACAAATAGATAGGTAATCCTTCTTCTGCCGCACGTTCGCAGATTTGTAACATCGCATTCGGCCCGCAAACTCTATCGGGCAATTCCGTATGGTATAGCCAATTTAACGCCCACCTCACCGGCTGTCCGTCTGGCAATACTAAGTCAATGTGATTAATCCGATAACGATGAGTGCTGTCGAGAACCCCAGTCATTACCCCGTGAACAGCGAGAGCAGAAACTGACATTGGTTTTCCGGCGCTGGCTGCCGCAATAATTTTGCTAACAGCCGCTTCATAATTAACGGCATTTACTAATATGCCGAGTACATTCTTTTTCCCTTTATCAATCATGGAACACCTCTTTAAGCCAACGCTCGCGGTTACAGCCATAAATCTCCCCTAAGATTTGTTTAACTTTGTATTCTTCAATCGTTTACCTAAATTCCCAGCACATTCTGTTTGCCCCGCTCAATCATTGGAATCCTCTTTCAGCCAACGCTCGCGGTTACATTCATAAATCTCCTGTAAGATTTGTTTAACGTCATATTTCATTTTCCAGTTGGGATAGTGACTGGAAAATTTTGAATTATCGCTAATCCACCAAATGTGATCGCCAATTCGATTCCCTTCAGCATAAGTCCAATTAAACTTGCGTTCCGCAATTGCCTCGCACATTTGGATAGCTTCTAACATCGAACAATTGCTGTACCTGCCTCCTCCTGTATTATAAACTTGGGCACTTCTGGGAGCTTTATAAAATTCATAAAATGCCGAAATTAAATCCGCGCTGTGAATGTTATCGCGGACTTGCTTGCCTTTGTAGCCAAACACAGTGTAAGGAGTTCCCGTGACAGCACACTTCATCAAGTAGGCGAGGAAACCGTGCAATTGAGCTCCTGAGTGATTTGGACCAGTCAAACAGCCGCCGCGAAAACAAGCGGTGTTCATATTAAAATATCGACCGTATTCTTGAACTAAAACGTCAGCAGCTACCTTAGAAGCACCAAACAAACTGTGCAAGCACTGATCTATTGACATATCTTCCCGAATGCCGCCTTCGTAAGTATGCCCGGGTTCAATTTCCCACCTGTGTTCTAATTCAATTAAAGGCAAACTGTTAGGCGTATCGCCATATACTTTGTTTGTAGAAGTGAAAATAAAAACAGCTTTGGGACAGTACAGACGAGTTACTTCTAGAAGATTGAGAGTGCCGTTGGCATTGACGGTAAAGTCTATTTTCGGAGCACGGGAAGCCCAATCATGGCTGGGCTGGGCTGCTGTGTGAATTACTAATTCGATTGACTCGCCGTACCGCTGAAAGATATTGGTAATCGCTTCATAGTCGCGAATGTCCACATCTAAGTGATAATACTTGGTACCCAAAGACTTTTCGAGAAGTTGGCGATTCCAGTTTGTAGAACCATCAGCACCAAAAAAGAACTGGCGCATATTATTGTCGATTCCAACTATATCTAAGCCTTGTTTGGCAAAGAACTTACACGCCTCAGAGCCAATTAAACCCGCCGAGCCAGTAATGATTGCAACGCCCACGTTTCACCGCCTGAAAAAATATAGTTTTCTTTGTTTTGCGCGATCGAACAAATCAGAAGTTATCCTGATTTTCCATCGAATACATCTTCGCACAATTGGGCGAAGAATAGACCTTTAACATCCCAATCATAGATTTCCCTGACGCGGGTTTGACCCGATCGACCCAAGCGCGATCGCAATTCACGATCTTTGGCTAAACACACTATAGCTTCTGCTAGACCCTGCACAGTGCGATCGGGATCAGTAGCAGCCACTTTAATTCCCGTTTGCTCCGTCACTTGAGTAGCAGGTCCGCCCAAATCCAAACAAATCGTCGGACGGCCAACACCCATCATTTCCGTACACACAAAACCTCCAGAGTCATGCAAACTCGGATGGAGGAGAACGTGAGACTCCCCCATTTTAGAAAGAGTTTCAGTGCGAGATAAAGTTCCCCAAAAAAATACTTTATTTGCCAGTCCCAATTCTCTTACCAAAGTTTCCAAGCGCTGCCTTTCCGGACCGTCTCCGACAATCCAGTATTCCGATTGTTCCAGATTCGCCTCCGCAAATGCACGGAGTCCTAAGTGCACCCCTTTCCAGTGTAAGAGACGACCGACACTGATGAATCTAATTGGTTGCTCCGGCGGGGTAGGAAATTTCTCTAGTTCTTGAATTTCCTGCTTCGATAAACCGACTTGCGAGAAAATCTTCACGTTTTTTGCTTTGAGAAATCGCAGTCTGGCAGCGGTTTCTTCCGTAGTTGCCAGCGCCACAGCACTGCGACGCGCCGTCAGCCCCACAAACGGATCGCGTTCTCCTACGCTTTGAGCCAATGCTCGCAGCGTTTCGTAAATTTTGCCCCGGCGGCTAAAATCTTGCCAAAAAGGCTTTGGTGCTTTTTCTGCACCTCCCACAGGCCCCCAAATAAAAGGATGTGGCAACAGCGCCAGGAAACTTGGAGACCAATGTTTGACATAAGTTACGTGATGTACTATGTCAAAACCAATTTCGCGATCGAGCTTCCGAGCGATAAAATAAGCCCAGATTTGCCACAGATAGTAGTGAAGTTGCAGCAATCCTTGTTTCCCCTTCCAATCTTCGCTCCACCCAAACGGATCAAAATAAACAAAGTGCAGGTTTGGCACTGGGTTGCGCTCTAGTTCTGCTTCAATGTACGATCGACAAAACGTGCGAGTAAATACCCAACTTTCGTGATGTTTAGCAGATTGGATAACAGTATTCCATCCTACTCCCTCTTCGGAGCCGAGATTCGGTTCGCAAGCAAACGCAGATAATAAAACTTTCATGGCTAAGTGGTAATTGGTAATTGGTAATTGGTAATTTTTCCCTCTTCCCTCTTCCATCCCTCCGTTAAATCATTTAAAAAATCCGTTGCCGAACTTCTTTCACCTATTGTCCATCAAGAAAGATGTAACTTCGACGTAAGCTTTAGCTGCTGTTTCTGGCGTTTTTTGAGAAATTATCTGTCGTGAACGCTCTCCCATCGACTCAATCAAATCAGGATTATCTAGAAAAGTTTGCATTTTATCCGCTAACTCTTTAGCACTGCTAGGATCGAAAATATAACCGTTATCACCTGACATAATTAACTCATAGGAAGCTGCACCATTTGAACACAACACTGGTTTTCCGAACACCATCGCTTCCGGTACAACCATACCCCAGACATCCTCAAAAGTAGGAAACACAAAAATATCAGCTTGCTGAAAATAAGCACCCAAATTTCCGTATTCCACCCATCCAGCCCACGTTACTTGCTCTTCAAAACCGCGCTCTTTAATAAAAGCTTCTAGTTCTTCCCGCTGATCTCCCTTGCCAACAATCAACAGCGAATAATCAACATAACCTTGATTTTTAAGAAGAGCGCAAGCTTCTAAAAGCGTTTTAATTCCCTTTCTCGCCGTGATCCGCCCTACATACAGAAAAATCGGGCGTTTTAACTGCACGTTCGGTGGCTGAGTTTGATCCAATCGTTTCAGCAAAGCTCGCGCATCAGGTACGAGATAGGTTCTGGTAAAAATTTTATCCTCCGGTACGTTGAGAACTTCCATCAGATATTTTTTACCCGCATTGCTATTGGCAACAAAAGCATCGGCAAACCGGACAAGGATGCGGCGCACAAATGTCCTAAAACTGGAATCTCGAAAGTCTGTATTTGGGGAACTACCATCGTAAATAATGGCAATTTTCCACCTTAGTAGCGGTTTTAAAAACGCAACAATTACAGTCCACAAAGAGAAAGCTTGGGGAAAGACCACATGAGGTCTAAATTTTAGCAAATATCCGATAATACGAGGCGATACTACAATGAATCCGCGATCGTATCCTGTTTCTATTTTTTCCGTCTCGACAAATTTAGTCTCCCCTACCAACTGAATTGCCGATGCGCCCGGCAGGCTCGGATCGAACCCCGGCCAAACACGACCCGTATAAAATACAGTATGCTTAAAAATTTTCGTAAATTCCATCAAAACAGGCTGCCAGTAAGCTCCCAGTTCCACTTCCGGGACAAGCCAAGCAATGCGGATTTCATTTCTATCAACCATCCTATTCACCTTGAGTTTTGTTTTTAGCCAATCCCAGTTTACTCAACACTGAAAGCCAAACTAACCTGCGATAAGGTAGCAGCCAATAAATTGGCCACAACCACCCACCATGTCGCTGAGTAAATACTTTCCACTCTTGAGCCGGTTGCAGGGTAGTATCTTTGAACGATAAACCTTTCGGTTGGCTCATTTTATCCAATCCTTCGCTTAAATTATCAGCAGCCGTTTTGGTCACCTGGGGGTTGAGGGAACAAGAACCTAAATAGCCAGGAGCAATCCAAACTGTACATCCTTTCTGTCTGGCTCGTAAACCATAATCCCAATCGCCAATATAATGGACAAAAGCCGGATCGAGGTTGCCGACCATTTGCACAACATTGCGGGGAATTAATACGCAGTTGCCGTGCATAGTATCGCAGCTCTGAGGCTCTTTTGTTGGTTCTAGGACGCCATATCGGAAGGGGTGCAAAGGGTTATTTCGCACAACACCGCCGTATGTTGTTTTACCCGTTTCTGGGTCGCAGGTAGAGCCACCAACGATTGCTTTTGTTTCTCCTTTTTCTGATAATTTTTGAGTAGTTTTTAGCAAGATACTTACGGTTTCTGGATAAATAAGAGTGTCATCATTTAACCATAGGTAATAGTCGGGATCGTCTTTCATGGCTTCGCTGAAAGCCCCACGCATTCCCCCGTTCCAAAATAGGTTTCCGTCGCCGGAAAAAATATTGACTTGAGGATAGATTTGACGAACTGCCTCGCTGGTGCCGTCGGTACTGGCATCATCGACTAAATAGGCTAAAATATCAACATCCGCTGGAAGTGCCTGCTTAAAAAGAGCATCTAAGCAAGCTAATGTTTTCTCTTTGCGGTTGAAGCACGTTAAAAGGGCGGCGATTTTAGTACGGTTCATTGTTCCCAGTTGTGCGGCTTATAGCTATATGCAAGGTAAAATTTACCAAATAAAATCAGATTTTTATCTTGACTTGGGAGTTGACAGAACCTCCTTAAAAACAGACAAATAGCGATTTGCTTGTATCTCCAAGGTGAATTCTTGTTCCACTTTCTGGCGGGCGCGAATACAAAGTTTTTGATGCCGATTGGGATCTTCTAAAACCCAAGCAATTCCTCGCGCTAAGTCTTCTGTTTCATAAGGTTTAGCTAAATAGCCATTTGAGCAGTGTTCGATCATATCGGGCAGTCCCCCAATATTAAATGCGGCGCTGGGGATGCCGCAAGCAAGGGCTTCCATGACTGTATTTGGCAAGTTATCTATCACGGAAGGGGCGACAAAAATATCGGCTGCTGCATAAACAGTGGCTAGGGAAATATCATCTGCGAGTCTCCCCAAATAGTGAGTTTTAAAACCAAGTTCAATGGGATTTTCTGGTTCAGAAGAGCCAAAAACCAACAACTCTATCCTATCTTTCCAGCCTGATTTACTGAGGCTTTGTAAAGCGGGTACGAGCAAGTTAAATCCTTTCCAGCGATCGCCAGTTCCACCTGCACCTCCAAAGAGTACAATTTGTTTATCTTGAGGCAAATTCAGGATTTCTCGCGCCCAGTGACGATTTATGGGTTTGTACTTTTGAGGATTGATGCCATTAGGAATTATTTCAACTCGAAAATCTTTGAATAGAGAACTAGAATGAGCGCATTTCGCTAACCAAATACTAGGACTAACCAAAGTTAGGTTAAGCTTATCCCAAGCTTTAGCTTTCCGCTGCCACACCCACCGCGACAGATCCGAATCTTTCTTACTCTGAAGTTGCGGACAACTACCACAAGATTGAGTGTAGCGATTGCAATCTTCACTATAGTGACAGCCACCTGTAAAAGGCCACATATCATGCAGCGTCCAAACTAAGGGCTGCTTAAACTTGGGAATACTTTCTACTTGTAAATAGCCCCCACAAACCCAGTGTAAATTAATAATATCAGGAGCGAGTAGATCCAGTCGATTCGATAGAGCATCGGGCAGCATTTCTGTAGAAAATATAACGGGGTTTCTCTTAGGGTAGAGCCGCAATGGTGCGTTAGATAAAGTTGAAAAAATCTTGTCAAACTTATTCGCAATACTATTCTGTGACGAAATTACATTGCGATCGGCACTACTCTTATTTTTTACCAGCATTTGGGAAGACACACCAATCCCCTGGAAACCTTGGTGCAGTCGATAAGCGGCGCGGGCAGCCCCCCCTTCACTATCAGAACTATTGAGAAGTACAACCTTCATTTCCCCTGCCTCTCCTCTAAATTTCTAGGTGACTTGGCCTGATTTTTTCAAAAGTTTATTGACTTTTTTTTGCACCTTCCTTAGCAAGGGCGGATCGTAATCATATAAAGTGTTTTCAGTAAAATTATCTGCTTGCACATCCCGAATGGCAAAGGCTGGGTGTTTCATGGGAAATGTTATAGCTTCTACAGGCATATTACTATAAGGACTGTTGACATCCTCCGTATTAGTTCCCCCTACACCATGTCCGATATTAGAAGCTAAATTGACATTTGCAAGAATATTCATACCATTTTGAATAAAACTAGCAAATGTCCACTGAAAAGCCCAACTCTGTAATTTTTTTTCATAACAAAGCTGAAAAGTATTTGTCCAAACTTTTACAGCATGGGAGTCTCCTAGTACATCCATCAAAAAATTACCATCCCGAATTTCCGGCCACAACTTCATATCTAAATCATAATGCTGCCAAGCTCGCCTCCAACTCGCCCAGCTCCAGCAGTGATTATAGCGAGAAAAGTAGTAACTATAATCAGTTCTTTTTCGCCCAAACTGAACATTTTGACCCGATATTGACAGAATCCGCTGATCGTCTCGGTAACGCTCCAGCAATTCTTCAGCGAAGCGGAAAAAAGTAGGATGAGGGAGACAGTCATCCTCAAGAATAATTGCCTCTTCCACTTGATCGAACACCCAATTCATACCGCTAGAAACCCGCAGGCGACAACCGAGATTTACGTCTGCGTAATTCTTCAAAACTTCGCAGTCCCAATCTACTTGGTCAATAATAGCTCTAGCAGCAGCACATTCTTGCTCTTCTCCAGGCCTATCTGGACGTGGGCCGTCAGCAATTACTAGCAATTTGGGAGGTTTTGCCTGACGAATTGCCTCAAATACTTTAGCGGTTGTATCTGGACGTTTGAAGATGATAAAAGCGACGGGTGTTTGGATTTGGTAATTGAACATTTATGCGACTCTACTTTTTCTAGTAGTCTTCAACATCGGAATTAACAAGCTCAGCAGTCATCTGCGATTTAAAATTAAACCACTTCTGGAGCATCACAGCCGCTATGTATGCCAGTGTATCATTGCTAGTCTGATAGGGCAAAAATCTATAGCGAAAACTAGCCATTCTCGGGTCACGTTCTTGGTATAAAATATCTTGGGCAAAGTTCCCCCAACGCTCATCTATCAAATCAATTGTCATACCAGCATGAGCCGAAGGTAGCAACATATTAGAGCCGTGAAGACCAATTACTAAGCGGCTTTGTGAATAAACACGGCATATTTCCTTTTCAACTTTTTCATTAAAACTATCCACTCTGTAGTCTTCAATCCATTCTGGAAACTTAGTTTTTGTCCCCAAACCAGCTACTGCAAATTTTGCTTCTGGTACTTGCAACCTAATTTTCTCAAATAACTGCTGAATTTTTAAATTTTGCAATGGCAATGCCCTTTCTCGTTGATTTAGCTTTTTCAGAATTCGGAACAGCAAACCGTTAACTAATAAACGATCTTCCCGCCAAATAAAAGTGATTCTTGTTTCTGGATCCTCAAATTTGTGTTTGGGAACTCTAGTAAACCGCGTGATGTCAAACTGGCTAGGATGAGAATGGGCTTGGCTGACATAAATTTCATTAAAGCGTTTAGTTTCTTCCTCTACAAACTCGGCGAAGCTGGGGTAGTAAGTTTGACCATTTTTTAAAGAAATAGGTACTGTCCAGACTTCTGCAACTTCATCAGGAACCATCCACCTTAAAAACTTAGGAACTATCACAACTAACCCGAAGTCCGAGTTGCATTCTAAGTGCCTTTGTGCATTTAGCAACTTCAGCAGGGAATGACCATAAAGATGATCGATACAGTTTAAGATAATTACCCGCTTGCTGGGTTTAAAAATCTCTTTTACAATCTCCAGTTTTTCTGAGTTAGGATTTTGGAGTGAATTGAGTAATGGTTTGCCTAGCCATTCTTTTATGCTAGCAAATTTTGCAAAAACTTCACCTTTGTTTGTATCAACTTGGACAGAGTTTCTGACTCCATGACCTACTCTTAACTCGTCGAGTATTTCGCTACCACATCCCGCGCACTTACAGTCCAGAACAATATGTATCCCTTGCCACAAAATTTTTTTGGCATTGAGTTCAGTTTCGCAATAGGGGCAATTCGAGCGCTGTTCGATTTTAGGTTTAATTTGAATCACTTTACTAATCCTCTGATTCTACAAGCTGCCTTGTATAAGTTAAGCGAGCGCCAGATGAAATTTGCGAATGGGCGCAATTCCTTAATCAAGAAATTGACTAATATAATTACGTAAAAATAAGTTATCAGAGTAGCTGTGGTTGCTCCCAAAGCTCCATACTTAGGAATCAGCAAAAAGTTCAACCCTACATTTAAAGTAGATCCGACTACAGTCAAATAAAGACCGTAGCGCAACTGACCTTCTATGTTTAAATATGTGCTCCGTGCTACTCCAAAGTTACTGCCAAATTGCGCCCAAACATAGATTCCAAGCACCGCTGCTGACTGTGCATATTTGTCACCGTAAAGTAGATGCACTATCCAGGGAGAAAGTAATGATATCGGTATGGCAACTCCCAACCACAAAAATATCATTATATCAGAATAAATTTGAAATTTATTTAGATATTCTTCATAATTTGTCTTTCTCAAATTCGCTAATTTGGGAAAAATAGAGCTGGATATGATCATCGGCAAAAAATCGCAGATTTCAGAAATTTTAACAGCTGCAGCATAATAGCCCAGTTCGGCATTTTTATTCATCGCACCTAGCATTATCTGATCCGTTTTTGAGTACACGTAAACTGCAAATCCCGACAAAATTATTGGCCAACTCTCCGATAGCAGTTCTTTACACTTTTCCCAACTGAAGTGCCAATCCTTAATTTTATTCCCCGTAAGCTTATAAAAATATACATAAGCGATTCCTACCAATGCGACCTCTGTCAATCTAACCCAGGCGAAGGCAAGCAGGGGGGCTTTAATTGTTACTAACGCAATTCTGACAGCAGCAACTAAAAAACATACCGAATTTTTAGCAAACACTGTATATTTTGACTGGATTTGGGACTGGAACCAAAAATTGATAGCCTCAAAAGCATTAAAGATAGTTCCTGCTGCGATGATACCTACCAGCCACCGAGTCAGAGTGTCGTTGGGCTTGACTAGCGCAATCACGGTGACAGTTAACAACAAAGTGATGCAGCCACCAGTAAATTGCAGTCCGAAGGCCGTTCCCAGGGTCTCATTTTTGCATTCTGGGTCGCGAGCGATATTCCTCACTACCAGAGTACCCAACCCCATCGTTGCCACCGAACTAAACAGCGACACAAAGGCGATCGCGTAGTTGAGCAATCCAAATTGTGTCGGACCAAGATAGCGAGCCACCCAAAGGCCTACAAACAGGCCTAGACCCATCTGCAAGATTTGGTCAGTGAACAGCCAAGCTATGTTGCTGAGTACCTGGCGCAGATTAGGGCCGAGCCTTTGACTGACCGCAGTTAACTTATCTAGCATCAGAATATTTTAAATCTTTACAAAACACAAACGCGGTTCTAGCAGGGTCGGCAATCTCGCAAAATTAGACTGGTTGATCCTATAACAACATATCACAACTCGAGGGAACATCTTATTTTTGCAGCCGACCTAGAAATTGGAGTTTTTAGGCAGGAGGCAGAAGGAAAGAGGAAGAAGGAAGGAGCCAGAAGAAGTGTTTTTACAAATATGAGAAGTTCCCCAACTTGACCCACGATCCTCCCAATAAAGCTTACTTCAATGGACAGTGCGAGCTAAAGAACGCCTTTGAGGGTTACTGGTGCTACTGTTAGAACTATTGTTAGCATTATCTATAGCAAGTCGAACTGTCAACATTACGTAACTCAGCCAAGGATTTCCTATATCTATAATATAACCTTCTGTGATGTTGCTCATAATAATAGAGACTAGAAAACAAATAGGTATTCCTGCTCCTTCCAACGTGCTACGACTCAAATACCGAACTGCGTAAGCTAAATTGAGCAGCAAGGAAGTCATCATTAAAATTAAGCCCGGCCAACCGAAGGCTAACAATATCCCAATCCCTCCATTGTGAGGGTTTTCAGGTTGAAACCCACTAGGAGTATAAATAAAATAAGCAGGAGTACCCGCTCCTAACTTATCTTGTTGAAAAAATCCATCGTATCCGTAGCCAAACCAGGGACGCTGATTGACCGCAGCCATTAACTGCGGCCAGAATTCTGTCCGCCCAGTTAGAGTCAAGTCCTTGCCTAACCCACCTACAATAATATCCTCTAGGTTGTCTACTACAAAAACAGTCATAATTATGCTGACGACCAGGAAACATATAATCGCAGTAAATGCCCACTGAAAAGTTAATTTTTTTAAAAAATTTAGTGAGGACACTGCAATTATTAATATGATAGTAATCACTAGAGCAGATCCCGATTTATTAGCCCTTACTAGGTAAAATGAAAAGAACATCATTCCCAAAGCAATCCAGCGCTCTTTCTGAGTTTTAGCTCCTTGAGAATAGTGCAAATACCAAAATGCCGTACAGAGAGCTAAGACTCCCCCAAAAGAATTTTTAGATTGGGTTAAGCCGACAAAATCGCCTGCTCCAGGGGGTTTCATTACAAAACTTGCCAAACAGATTGCCGTGTATCCCCAGCGCCAAAAACGAGATAAATCCTCCCATTTATATTGGGCTGCAATGTAAAACCCGAAAGCAGTAAATCCTGAAAAAGCTAGCCCTGCTCTTAGCGTTTCTTCAGGAACTAGAGACCATAATGTAGATAGTAATGGAAGTAATGTATAAAGTAAAAAAAAAGGATTCATCCTCAATACTTTGGCAAAAATTTCTATAAAATTGCTACTAAAAACTTTAACCCTTGAAGTTAAAATTAATACTACCCAGGGGTAAAAAAAATAAGGTATGAGTTTTAAGATACCACCTTCGGGATCTTTCAAGTTAACAAAATGCAAGTAATTAAAAGGAGGTTGTGTCAGAAATGGAGAGATAAAAATGTAAAGACCAGCAAAGCTTTTTTCTAAAGCCAAACCTACTTTTTTATAACTAGCAAATTGAAATAATAGTAGAGTTACTATCGCGACTATAGCAATTAGCATCCATGTTAAGGAAGAAGTACCTAAAATCAGCTCTTTCACCATATTTGGTATAGACACTGGTTGAGTCATAATTGCTTTCCTTTGTCACCAACAATATCAAATTATATAGATATAAAATATAGCCGTCAACCCGCAACCACGCTAACACAGAAATTAGGGATAAAGCAAAAATATAGCATCCTTTTTTCGGCGATAGCTTAAAATAATGAGCTTTTTGCCCCGCACTTAAAAGGCTACACTTATATAAATCATAGTCAATAAAATTAGGTGGTGTATGGTTAACACCCATTTTCCAAGACAGATAGCCCCGTCGGTTGTGGGTGTTGTCTTGTTTGCTTCCACTGTTATCGCTGACGCCAGAAGCACCCCGGCACAACTTCCCATCCCCCTAGGCGCAGAGCAAGCCCAGACGGTTCCGCCGGTTAGGAGAGCGCCGGAAAGCTATAAACTCGGCGGCGGCGATCGCATCCAAGTAGAAATACTCGAAGTACCCGAACTCAGCCGCGGCTACGAAGTCCTTTCCGACGGTTCAGTCAACCTGCCCCTGATCGGCTTGGTCTCCATCCGTGGCCGCACCTTAGTAGAAGCCACCAACATCATCCGCAACGCCTACCGCCGCGTCCTCAAAGACCCCATAGTCACAGTCAGCCTCGTCGCCGCCCGCCCCCTCAACGTCGGCGTCATCGGAGAAGTAACCAGGCCCGGAAACTTCACTATTACCCTAACTCCCGGGCCGGGAGCCTCACCGAGTGTCCAGTACCCCACCGTCACCCAAGCGATCAGACTCGCAGAAGGCGTCACGGGTGTCGCCGACATCCGCAACATCCGCGTCCGCCGTCCCCAACGAGACGGCCCCGATCAAGTGCTCAACGTCAACCTGTGGAAATTCTTGCAAGAAGGAGACATCTCTCAAGACATCATTTTGCAAGACAGAGACACAATCGTGATTCCCACAGTCGCCAACTTTAACCAAGCAGAAGCTCGTCAATTTGCGACGGCCAACTTTTCGCCACCCCCAGAAAAACCTCGATCGATCTCCATCGTTGGCCAAGTCACCCGCCCAGGGGCTTACGTCGTCATCGGGGGCAACACCACAAACGACCTCAGCCGCGAAGGTTTCCCCACCGTCATCCGGGCTATTCAGTTAGCCGGCGGCATCACCTCCGATGCCGACATCCGGCAAATCCAAGTGCGGCGCGTCACTAGAAGAGGCGAACAAATTATCCCAGTCAACCTGTGGCAGTTCCTAGAGTCCGGCGACGGCGCCCAAGATACCATCCTCCAGGAGGGAGACACGATCATCGTGCCCAAAGCCACGATCGTCAACCCTGCAGAAGCTGGTGTGCTCGCTAGCACTAACTTTGCCCCTGTCGGCATTAACGTTTTTGTAGTAGGAGAACTCAGAACATCCCTCGATCCCTTGAGACTCCCAGCTAATGCCACGCTGAATCAAGCTTTAATTTCCAGAGGATTTTTTGGCTACGAAAATACCAGAGCTAGAAGGGATAAAGTTGAGCTAGTCCGCCTCAATAACGACGGTACAGCTACTAAACGGACGATCGAAGTCAATTTAACTCAAGGAATTAACGAAGAAACCAATCCTCAACTTCGCAACAACGACATGATTATCGTATCTCGCAGGGGTCTCGTCGATTTTGTCGATCGCATGAACGCTGTAATAGGACCTGTCGGGCCAGCTACGGGAGTGTTAAATTTTATAAACGTTCTCCGATTTTTATTCAGGTAAGAAGGCGGCGGGTGAGGTGGATAATTCCTGGCAAAGGCTAGAATAAACGAAACAATAAGATTACCCAGCCGCGACCTGGCCGCTTCAAAAATATCAACCTCAAAAATATCAACCTCAAAAATACCCAAGCTGAATATGGATAGCAGACAAGATTACCAACCCTTCACACCCAAATCGAATGGCAAACTGCCGGAGTTATCGGCTCAGAACTACAGAGATCACTTCGTAGAGGAGAGAGAAGAAGAAAAGCTAGACTTGTCCTGGCTGTTAGGCGTCGTGCGCCGTCGCTTCCTGGTCATGGCAGCAGCCACCATAGCTTTGAGCGCCCTGGCAGGAACAGCGATCGTCGCCACTTCTAAAAGCATAACGGTCGAGTATGAAGGCTCTTTTTCCCTGTTAGTAGAACCAGCCACGGCTGAAGGTTTGCAATCCAAACAATTAAACAACACCCAAGCTGCCGATTTAGCAAGAATTAATATAGAAGGAATTAGCCTACTAGACTACGAAACCCAAATTAGGATTTTGCGAAGTCCCAAAATGATGCAGCCAGTGATTGAGGAATTGCGGGCTTGGTATCCCAAAATGAACTATAGCGAACTGATCTCAAAAATGTCTATCAACCGCATCAGCTACACGAAAGATGGCAAACAGCAAGGCACAAAAATTTTACAAGTTCGCTACAAAGATTCAGATAGAAAAAAAATTTACGGCGTATTGGACAAAATTTCTAAAGCTTATCTAGACTACAGCTTGCAGCAACGGCTGATGGGCATTAATCAAGGTATTAAATTTATAGATATGGAGATGCCCAAGCTCCGACAAAGAGTAGAAGTTCTGCAATTGCAAGTCCAAAGACTGCGGCAGCAGAGCAACTTGTTTGAACCTCAGATAGAGGGAAAATCTCTGTCTGAACAAGTTCAAAGCATTCGGGGTAAGCAAGTAGAAATTAGAGTTCAGCTAAAAGGGATGCGAAACCTCTACCAAAGCTATGAAAAACTACTGAACGAAAATAATCCGCAGGGGCTGCTGATGACCCAAGGACAAGCTTACGGCGGACTCTTAGGTCAGATTCAGAGAATAGACTCGGAATTGTCACTTAAATTAGCTCAGTACAGAGAAGACAGTTTGCCAGTTTTAGCGCTGCGAAAAAGTCGGGAAGAACTGATTTTAACCGCCACTCAACAAGCAAGAGAAGTGGTGATGGGAAATTTAGAGACCCAAATCAAAGAAGTTGAAGCCCGCGATCGCGAAATGACAGCTTTGCAAAATGCTCTCAACCAAAAAATTAGAAACTTTTCAGTTACAACCCGAGAATACGACAATTTACAGCGGGAACTGCAAGTAGTTACTAAGAGTTTTTCGGATTTCTTGGCAAAACGAGAAGCCTTACGGATCGATGCAGCTCAGCAGCAAATTCCCTGGGTGCTGATCAATCCTCCGGAAATTCCGCTAGACAAATTCGGCAACCCTCTAACAGCTACCGTCAAACAAACCAAAAAACAGTTAGCGCTGGCAGTAATTTTAAGCAGTCTGCTGGGCATAGCAGTCGGCTTGCTCGTAGAGGTACTAAATACTGTGTTCCACACTCCAGAATCACTGAGAATCGCCACAAGATTGCCCATACTCGGTGTGATTCCGTTTACCAAAAAAGTCAAGCGCCGACCGCCAGCTAGACAGAGGAAACTAATATCGGCTCGATCGAACTCGAAAGTGGAAGTAGTCGAACCGGTCGAAGCTAGACAGACTGGTCCGATGAGCGGGGAATCGAGTATTTTGAGCGACTTGGACTATCAATTTTTAGAAGCATTTCGATCGCTCTACACGAACATTCACTTGCTGAGTGCAGGCACGGCAATTCGATCGCTCTTAGTCGGCTCAGCCTTAGCCGGAGACGGCAAATCTACAGTAGCTTTGCACCTGGCAGCCACAGCAGCAGCAGTGGGACAGCGAGTATTGCTAGTAGATGCAGATTTGCGCTGCCCGCAACTGCACGTTAAGTTAGGACTGCCCAACGTGCGTGGTCTGGGCGAGGCCATCTCCACAGATCTCAGCCTCAACGACGCGATTCAACGAGCCCCGAACCAAGAAAATTTGTTCGTACTCACCGCCGGCCAAATTCCCCCCGATCCGATCAAGCTTCTTTCTTCCAAAAAAATGCATTATCTGATGGAGCAATTTCAAGCATTTTTTGACTTAGTAATTTATGACACCCCGCCACTAGCAGGCTTGGCAGACAGCCACTTGATCGCAGCTCACACAGACGCTACGATTATGGTCGTCCAAATTGGGCAAACAGACCGATCGCAAGTTCGCAAAGTTTTAGAAGAATTAAAAATTTCTGGAGCTTCCGTCTTGGGAATAGTTGCTAATGGCTGCAAAAACACCGGTCACAGCTACCGCCAGCGCCCGGCTGTTTTAGACACGCTCTACGACCAAAAACTATCGGCTTTAGGTACGAAAAATCCTAATTAGACAAATGTTGATGCAGGCGGCCGAGCGTCGCCGTCTTCAACGGGAAACGCACAACCAAGCCATACCCTGATTTTTTGATAATAGTACCATTTGAGAAAGAAAATGATAGACTAACGGACATAGCCTCGTGTGTCAACCGAGATTGCGCGGATCTTTCAATCTTGCGGTAATTACTCAGAAAATGATTGAGAAATCAGCAAAAATGGGTAAACTACATCTAGCAGAGCGCAATCTCAATCATGAAAAGACACCTTTGAAGGTGAACGTTAGTGTAAACGTTAATGAGAACGTTTCAACCCAGAAACTTGGTAGGGATTATTCTATGAGTACAGTTATGGTTGTTGATGATAGCGTCACTCTGCGGGAGATGATCGCCGACTTGCTCAAAGGTAGAGGACTCAACGTCACAGTAGCGAGTGATGGCGTAGAAGCTCTAGAGCAAATCAAGGCTAACCGCCCAGATTTAGTCGTTCTGGATATCGTGATGCCCCGGATGAACGGCTACGAAGTCTGTCGCCGGCTCAAAAGCGACCCTAAAACCCAAAATTTGCCGGTGGTAATGTGTTCGAGCAAAAGCGAAGAGTTCGATCGCTATTGGGGAATGAAACAAGGAGCCGACGCTTACATCGCCAAGCCATTTCACCCACAGGAATTGGTCGGCACTATTAAGCAACTGCTGCGGGGTTGAAGTAGAGGAATAGGGACAGGAAAAAATTGTCTTGAGCGCTGATTATTTCTGCTCCCGCAGCCTCTCTAAACTACTCGATTGACAATAGTCCAAACATCCCCGTCCGATCGCACGTAGGGAACAGTAATACTCTTAAAACCAGTAATAAATGGCTTGTAATAAACCTGCCAGTAGCTGGGGCTAATTTGGTCGGCGATGGCTTTGAGTCCCTTCACTTCCGCTGCCAGTTCCGCCGCCAGTTCATTAATGCGTTCTGCGTGTCCGTGAGCCAGCGCTCTTCCTTCTTCAACTTGCTGCTCCATCGGAGTAATTCTTTGCAATTTTACCGATTGCTGCTGTTTCTGACTCAGTTGAGCAGACAGAGCCGCGATCGCGTCATCTATACCCTTGACTTCGGCCGACACTTGTGCTGTTTCCCTCGCGTGACGCCGATAAGCATCGGCGATCGCTTGGGGGGAATCACCGGATGGGACAACATCGGCAATACTAAGCTGCTGGCGTTCCAGGCGCAATTCCTCAATTTGAGAGTAAATTGCTTCTATATCTGTCTGAAGTTTGTCCACCTAATTATTACCGCGTGGTTGTTGGATATTTTAGCATATTAACACAAACCAATCACCTAATCGGCATAGAAATTGCATATTTTAGGCAAACTCGAAACAAAGCCCCACAAGCAGAATTTTAAAAGTTTGAAAAATACAAATTTTTATATTTATCAGTTGAGCGATTTCCGTCGATATCAAGTCGGGTTAATCAGGTCGTGTCCGATATAATCAGCATTATAGATTGGTAGTGAGGAAGGCCTGTACGAGCGAATTTTACGATGACTAAAGTCGTCACTCAAACCACGATTCCCAATTCCAATTAACCACTTTCCAGTTACCAATTCCCAATTATTAATAGAATTTTTTAAGTTGGTAGCCCTTGCTGCCTCAACTTGACTATAGTCTCTAGCAACACATCGGGTTGCACAGGTTTAGGCAGATGTCGGTCAAAACCGGCAGCGAAAGCACGATCGCGGTCTTCATCCCTAGCATAAGCCGTCAGAGCGATCGCCCAAAATTTCCCTGTCTGAGTGTTCAAAGAACGCAACCTTCGTACCAGCGAATATCCGTCTTCCTGCGGCATTCCGATATCGCTGACCAAAACATCCGGACTAAACTGCGAAGCCACCTCAAACGCCTCAGCAGCAGACGATGCAACCCTGACATTAGCCCCGGAATCTGCTA
Organism: Microcoleus sp. Pol1C5; assembly: GCF_036701115.1. Classification (NCBI taxonomy): domain Bacteria; kingdom Bacillati; phylum Cyanobacteriota; class Cyanophyceae; order Oscillatoriales; family Microcoleaceae; genus Microcoleus; species Microcoleus sp. Pol1C5. Next base: position 73,102 of record NZ_JAUBQE010000007.1, read on the forward strand.
AGACAAACCTCATAAATTCCCGCGAATCAACCTCGTCATCAACCAGCAAAACCTTAACTCCCAGTAAATTACCAGCGCCAGCCAAAACCTGCGCTTCCTCGTCGGCGATCGAATTTACCTGCATCGAAGGGAGACGGACAGTAAAAGTCGATCCCATATCCAGTCCCGGACTTTGAGCCCAAACCGTGCCACCGTGGAGTTCCACCAACTGCCGCACGATCGCCAGACCCAGCCCCAAACCGCTATAATTGCGAGTAATCGTAGCATCCGCTTGGCGGAAAGACTCAAATACGTAAGGCAAAAAATTCGGTGCAACCCCAATTCCCGTGTCGGTAACAGCCAGCTCAACCTCCGAATCAACTCGCTGTAGCCGGATTTCAACTCGCCCCCCGCGCGGCGTAAACTTAATCGCATTCGTCAGCAAATTCCAAATTACTTGCTGCAAGCGGCCAGGGTCTCCTGATACCCAAAATCTCGGATTTAACTCAGATTCAGGATTGCCAGAAACCTTCCCAATTTGGGAAAATTCAGCAGTCTCTAAGCCCAAATCTCCAATTGCCAACCGCAACTTGATCGACTTAGCATCGGCAGCCAACCGCACCGTATTCAGCGCTCCTTCCACCAGGGAAATCAAATTTACCGCACAAGGATTCAAAGTCAACTTGCCGCGAATAATTCGCGAAATATCCAGCAAATCATCAATCAATTGAGTTTGCAATTTAGCATTTCGCTCGATCGTTTCTAAAGCCCGCCCAGTAGCAGCCGGATTGAAATTCCGTTGCTGCAGCAGTTGCGCCCAGCCCAAAATCGCGTTTAATGGCGATCGCAGCTCATGAGAAAGAGTTGCCAAAAACTCATCTTTCATGCGATTTGCCTGCTGAGATTCCTCGTAAAGTCGGGCATTGTCGATCGCCCCCGACACCGCCTGAGCCAACTGCATTAAAATAGTTTCATCATCTTCGGCAAACTCCCCCTCATACTTGTCCGACAACTGAATCAATCCCAGATTTCTGCCGTCCCGAGTCGTCAGCGGTACAGCCAGCCAGCCCCGCATTGGCGGGTGCTTCCCCGCAGCCTTGCCGAACCCCCGCCATGCCGGGTCAGCCTCTAACTCGGTTTGAGTCATCCGCATCGCCTGTTGGTGCTGGCAAACTTGCTGGTAAATGCCCGTACCGTCTGGCTCCTCGCAGTAATCTTGCCACGCGGCGTATTTTTCTGACATGGAAAACTTGCTAATTCCCTCATCCCAGTTGGCTGCCGGGTTGAGGTTGACCGCTACCTGGTGGACTTCCAGAATTTGGCGCGCGCTATCGGCAGCTAACTGAAGTATTTCTGCCACCGACAGCGTGGAGTTGATAGCCACTGACGCCGAGGTTAACTTTTGCAGGCGGCGCAAATACGACCGCTCCCGGGCCAACGCGCGCGCGCGGTCGTATTCTAACTGTTTGCGCTCCGTAATGTCGATCGCCACGCCCGACAGCCGAAGGGGTGTACCGGAGGCGTCAAAAACCACTCGCCCTTTGTCGTGAAGCCAAATCACTGAGCCGTCGGGTCGCACTTTGCGGTATTCCGACTCGTAAATTCCCGTGCCCCTGAATGCGGCATCCACATCTGCCAAAAACCTTTCCCGGTCTTCTGGATGCACCGCATTCTTTTTTTGCTCAAAAGTACCCAACGTGCTGTCGGGCCCCAAACCCATCTGTGTTTCGGCATTAGACGAACGGCGGACTTCCCCCGATGCCACATCCCAGGTAAAAGCGATCGTGTTAGCTGCTTCTAGAGCAAAGCGCAAATTTTCCTCGCTTTCTTGCACCCTCGCTTCCGATAATTTGCGATCCGTAATATCCCAAACCACGCCGATCGATCGCACGGATTTACGCGTATCATCATCAAAAAACTTTCCCCTACCGGATATCCAGTGCAAGCTGCCGTCGGGCCAAAAAACTCTAAATTCGTATTGGTATTCTATTTTGTTTTCTAAAGCAAAGGCAACAGCGTCGGCGATCGAGGCTTGGTCATCCGGATGAATGCAGGCAAAATACGCTTCATAAGTTCCCGGAAAACTGCCTTTTTCCAACCCGAATAACAGTTCGTGTCCCTCGGACCAAACGACCTCGCCAGTTAATACATTCCAATCCCAAGTTCCCATTTTCGAGGCTTCGATCGCCAATCTCAGCCTTTCCTCCGAAATTGCCAACTGCGCCGACGTTTTCGCGTAGTTCTCGCGCAACTGCTGTTTTGTCAAGCTTTCGCCCACGGCCCCCGCCAGCCGCTTTAAGTACCGCCCTTTGAATACGTAATCGCTCAAACCCGCTTTCATAGCTTCGACGGCCACTTGTTCGCTGCCGCTGTCAGTACACATAATTACCGGACAATTCGGGTAGCGACTGTGAACTTTTTGAAGAATCGTTAATCCGTCGCTCCAGTGCAGTTGGTAGTCGGTAATTACTATATCGAAACCCCCGGCTGCCAGGATGTATTCTAGAGTTTGAATATCTATAACGGATTTAATTTCTAAATCCGAAAAATTTTTCCTCAGTTCTCGCTCGATCATCAGGCGATCGTTCGGGTTGTCGTCGATTAACAGAATAGAGAGCATTAGCCTTTTAGTTTTTATAGGGGCGCAAACATTCTTAAATCTAATAATATGTTTTTAAGCAATCTCGACAATTTGAATATGTACTTGGTGGGTTAATTAGACTTGCAATAATTTTATTGTATTTGCTTGTATTTTATTTATTTTACAGCTTGTAATATCCTCAACCAGCTTTTTAGGGGCGTGTCCGCAAGCAAATTAATTAACTAAGTTGTTGTAAAACACATCAGAAAGCCAGCTCAGGCGGGAAAGGTGCAAGAGATTAATTAACTATCATTATACTAATTGTTTATTCTGTCTTCGGGTATGAACAAGCGGGTTGATTGATTCTTTGAGCTACAGCAGAATATTGCTGTTAAAACCCTCTTGTCTAGAACCTCATCTGTTAAATCCCGTACACTGCTTCCTCAACTCTCGCACTTGCGTAATTTTACCCAGAAGCGGGTACCGATTCCCAAAGTCGATTTTAGCCCGATCGCACCACCCATCCGCTCGACTCCTTTGTTCGCTATCGCCAACCCAATTCCCGTCCCTGGATACACTTCTTGACCGTGCAGGCGATCGAACAATCCAAAAATCCTACCATGAAATTTTTCGGCAATACCAATGCCGTTGTCTTCTACCCAAAGATAGATATATTCATCCTCAGCTTCTGCATAAACTCGCACCTGGGGAGCTATCCCAGGCTGCACGAACTTAATAGCATTGGAGAGCAAGTTAGCCAAAACTTGCAGCAGCGTAGGAGGATGTGCCAACACCGCAGGTAGCGGTTCGACAACCGTTATGCGAGCTTGTTTTTGGGCAATTTCGGTCTCTAGTTGCGCGATCGAGCGAGCCACAATTAAATTAAGAGAGACTGCTTTTAGTGGCAAGTTAGCTTTGCTGAGGCGGCTGTACTCTAGCAAATTTTCGATCAAAGTATTCATCAGACTTGCAGCATCCGTAATCCGGTACAAGTAATCTTGTGAGGTAGCATCCAAGTTGCTAGCTTGATCGTTGAGCAACATTTCAGCAAAAAACAAAATTCCCCGCAAAGGAGCGCGCAAGTCGTGAGAAACTGAATAGGTAAACGATTCTAGCTGTGCATTAACTTCTTCTAACTCAGCAGTACGCTCTCTCACCCGCTCTTCCAAAGTTTCATTAAATTCGCGCAAAGCAAGTTCAGCTTGCTTGAGTTCGGTAATATCTTCGACCAATCCGTCAATCGTACTTTCACCTTCTGCGCTGTAAACATATTGGGTAAACCGAATCCATTTTACTCGACCGTCTGCCAAAGGAAATGTAATTTCTAGATTTGGGCACCGAGACTCCCCTGAATCTACCGGTTGCAAAAACAATTGCTGCAGATAAATCCCTTGGACATCTGCTAAATTGCTGGCATCAAACAAGCGCAAAAAAGCTTGATTGCTTTCCAAAAGCTGCCCCTGGGAACTCGCTCGAAAAACTCCGACATTTAAGCGTTCTAACAGAGAATTAAGTTGATTTTCTAGTCTGGCGACTCGTTCCCAGGCGGCAACTCGATCGAGCAGTGTGCGAACAGCAGCGCAAAGGCGGACGTAGTGCTTAGGCGACTTGATAATGTAATCGTCCAATCCGGATTTCATCGCCTCTACAGCAATTTCTTCATTGCCAGTATTTGTAAACATTACAATCGGGCATTGTGGATAACGTGCTTTGATAGTTTTAAGCACTTCTAAACCGTTCGTCCAACGTAGTTGGTAGTCGGTAATCACCAGTTGAAATTGACCTCCGTTCAGTGCTTCCACTAACAATCTATTGTCGGAAATTTCCGTTACTTGTAATGGTGAAAATTGCCGTTCTAATTCGCGTTTGACGAGCAGCCGATCGGTGGGATTGTCGTCAATTACTAGAATGTGTACCACTTTAAAAAATTATAATTTGGCTGTTCGTTAGGGTGCCGAGCAATCACTCCAACTAAAAATGTTGGAGGTAAACTCTTTAAAATGATAGAGGACGCGATTCCTCACTCGAAAATTAATTTCCTCGTTATCAAAAATACCCTGGTAACGAGGAAACAAGTAATAAAAATCGAGAAACCGCCACTACCAGAAAGAGCTTGGTAACGAGGAAAAAAGCAATAAAAATCGAGAAACCGCCACTACAAACGCGCAAATTATAGAGGTTCCGGCAGTTCGGTATAATTGAGCCAATACTGGCTAAAACTCTGCATCATTTCCACTAAAGAAGCAAACCCGATCGGTTTAACCAAATAAGAATTTACCCCTAAATCGTAAGCTCGCTTGACATCAAGTGTTTGGCTAGAAGAAGTAAGCATAACCACCGGCAAGCGTTTTAGTTCCGGCTGCTGCTTTAGCCAAACCAGAACCTCGTGACCGGAGCGCCTGGGCAATTTCAAATCCAGTAAAATTATCGCAGGTAAAGGATAGCGATCGCGATCGCTGTACTCTCCGTCCCCATTTAAATAAAAAACTGCTGCATCTCCATCTCGGACAATTTGCAGCGAAGTATTAGCAAAAGTCTCATTGCGAAATGCCCGCTGCATTAATAGAATATCAACGGGGTTATCTTCAACCAGCAAAATCGTCTGCATTTGCGTCATGCTTCCTCAATTGTATCCAAAATCGACTGCCTTGTCCTACTTGAGATTCCACTCCAACTTGACCGCCCATGCGATCGACTCCTTTTTTTACAATAGCTAATCCTATACCAGTTCCGGGGTAAGATTCGATACCGTGCAGCCGTTCAAAAACGCGAAAAATGCGTTTTTGATGTTCAGCAGCAATACCGATGCCGTTGTCTTCTACCCACAGACGGATGATGCAGACTGGCAATAGGCTACTGACCATCAGTAACTGGGAATGCTCCCACTGTCCCACTGTCGCCCCTGCCAATTCTCCCACTGTATTGCTATTTGTCTCTCCCTCTTGAGGATGCTCAATTTCCTCTGCCCAGATCTGCACTTGGGGTGGTGTGCCTTCCACAAATTTTATAGCATTCGTGAGCAGATTGGCGATTACTTGAACTAAAGTAACGCGGTGGGCAATTACCGCAGGCAAGGGCGATCGAACACTGATTTGAGCCTGCCTGGATTTAGCGTCAGCTTGTACCATAGCAATTGCCTCGGCAACAGCAGATTCTAAGTCTAAAACTTGCATCGATAAATCTGTGCTGCTCAGGCGGCTGTAAGCTAGCAAATCTTGGATCAATTCTTCTAGTTGTTGCCCAGAATTAACAATTTGCTGGGCGTATTCTTGACCGAGTTCGTCGAGGAGGTCACGGTAATCTTCTAATAAAGCTTCAGCCAATCCTTGCATTCCCCGCAGGGGGGCACGCAAATCGTGGGCTACGGTATAGGCGAAAGCTTCTAATTCTTGGTTAGCTGCTTGAAGTTGATTGGTGCGGAGTTCTACTCGCCGTTCTAAGGTAGCGTTGAGCATCCGAATTTCCGCTTCTGCTTGTTTGCGCGCAGTTATGTCAATGGCGGTACTAATTACTAAACTTCTGCCGTCGCAAAGCTGGCCTAAAGGTGCGGAATAAAACTCCCAAATACGAGTTTCACCACTGGCTGTGGCAATCATATATTCGCCTTCAGAAATGCGGGCGTTTAAGCGGTGCAGCCTCTCGATATCTGCTTGCACTAGGGATTTGCGGCTGTGGTAAGCTTTTTCTGTCCAATCTTCAATTGTGGGAATTTCTGAGTATTCGTAGCCTGAGAGTTCTGTCCAAGCGCAGTTAATTTGTAAAACTTCTCCGTTTTCAGCGTGCAGCATAATTGGCAGCGGTGCGTTGAGAATGGCGCTGCGGAAACGTTCTTCGCTTAATTGCAGGGAGTGGCGATCGTGTTCTAGCTGTTCTAAAAGTTGATTTTGCTTAATTTCGGCATTATCGCGCAAAGTTCGATCGCGCTTCACCAAATAGTAAACCAACACCATCAACAGGAAATTTACTAAACTCGCAACGGTAAAACTCAGGATTGTCAAATTAGCGCTTTTTTTAGATTCGCGGGCGCGCTGCTGCAATAGCTGAGTTTCTTCGGCTGTCATGGTGGCTATCTGCTGCCGAATGTCCCCCATGATTTGCTTTCCCCTACCACTTTTTATTTGCCGCACGGCTGCTGCTAAGTTTTGTTTGCGTCGCAGATTGAGGGTTGTTTCAAGGTCGGCTAATTTAGAGTCGATCGCAATTTTCAAATCGCGAAGGCGCTGTTGCTGCCGCTTATTGTCAGCCGTTAGCTGCTGCAATCCGACTACTTGCTGGTTGATCCGGGCGATCGCGCTGTCATAGGGTTCTAAATACCGTTCTTCTCCCGTCAGCAAATAACCGCGCTGTCCGGTTTCAGCATCTTTTAACGTGGAAAGCGTAGCTTCGAGTTCGGTTAAAACTTGGTGAGTGTGGCTCACCCAGCGTTCGTTTTCGACTAACTTGAGAGTGTTGCGGTAGGAAGTTGCCGCATTGAAAACTAGCAGCGCCACGACCATTCCGATACCTGCGGTGATTTGGGGAGTCAGCGATTGTTTCATGAAATACTCGGCGTGCGAGTCCTGCTTTTTTTTATTGTAGCTGGATTTAAGAATACCCAAATTTTTCGCGAGGTCAGAAACGGCGACTAAAGCCTATAAATTTAAGGCTCAAATGTGCGAGTGATTTTTTTAGTTTAGTCGGGTTACTCCTTGCATCCGCCTTAAGTCTGAGATTCTATAAAGCGCTTTTTTGCCTCTTGTGATTCAGGCAGACACCAGACAATCTAGGATAGCCTGCAAAGCTTAATTCGCCTTTTTTTCATCGATTTTTAGATCGTTCGTTTTCCTTTGGCAGTTTCAAATTGCGGCTCAAAGAAAGGAGTTTTTACCTATTGATTTAAGTGGATTTTTGGAGTATATTATAAATAATGGGAGTGGTGACATTAATTACATTTTTGTCACCACTCCCATTATTTATAATATACATTGTCAAGCTAGCCAAGTCAAACTTTTTACCCCAAAAAAAAGCGAATCTTTGATATTTTATTTAAAAAATAAGCTAGGGAAGCAGAGGAGAAATTCATAGGAGCGATGATACCGATCAATAGTATCAAAAATGCTAGCTATCGGGTAATTGCGGAGGATTCATCGATTGAAATTAATTTAATATCAAATCCGGTAACATCGGAATTATACTCTGTTTGCGAGAGGATCGCACAGCACTCGCAAAAGAATGATTCCGATGGCAGCGAAAACGATAGAATTAGGCAACTGCAGCGGGTTTCATGGTCAAAATGCGATCGATCGCATCCTCAACAACCTTATCAGGCGTAGAAGCACCCGAAGTCACGCCCACCACAATTTTACCATCCGGTAGCCAACCTTCAGCTACGACCAAATCTGCCCCCAAAGGCTTGTGTTCGATGCGATTTCCGGGTAAAATGCGCTCTGCACAATCAATGTGATAAGAAGGAATATTTTTGTCGATCGCAATTTCCTGCAAATGCGTAGTATTAGAAGAATTAAAACCCCCAATCACCAGCATCAAATCTAACTTTTCTTCAACCAAAGTCAACATAGCATCTTGCCGTTCCTGAGTCGCATCGCAGATAGTATTAAAACTCTGAAAATGCTCGTTCAATTTTTCAGGACCAAACTTCCGCATCATCGTTTTTTCAAACAACTTACCAATGTTTTCTGTCTCAGTTTTGAGCATAGTAGTTTGGTTAGCAATACCCACGCTTTCCAAATCCACATCTGGGTCAAAACCAGCAGAATAAGCCTTGCTAAATTTAGCAATAAACTCATCGCGGTCGCCCCCATGCAAGATATAATTGCTGACATATTCAGCTTCCTGCAAATTCAATACAATCAAATACTTGTCCGCAAAAGAACTCGTAGCAACAGTTTCCTCATGCTTGTATTGACCGTGAATAATCGAAGTATAATTCCTCTTTTTGTGCTTTTCAACAGTATTCCAAACCTTAGAAACCCAAGGACAAGTAGTATCAACAATCTTGCAGCCCTTATCATTAAGTAACTGCATTTCTTGGACGCTCGCCCCAAAAGCAGGTAAAATTACCACATCGCCACTATCGACAACCGAAAAATCTTTCTGTCCCTTCTCAACAGCAATAAAACCAACTTCCATATCCCGCAAATGCTGATTTACAGACGGATTGTGAATAATCTCATTAGTAATCCAAATCCGTTCGGTTGGGAAATGCTGGCGAGTCTCGTAAGCAATAGCTACAGCGCGTTCCACCCCCCAGCAAAATCCAAAAGCCTCAGCCAGCCGGATCGTGACTGCGCCGCGTTCTAGCCTGTAATTATTGTCCCGAATTTGCTGGATCAGACTGCTTTGATAAGCTGTCTGCATCACGCCAGCTACCTCAGCTTCGTGTCCGAAACCCTTGCGGTGGTAGTTTTCAGACTGTTGGAGCGATCGTTTAAAAGCTTTAGTATCCATGCGGTATCGAGTTGAAATCTAGGTTAATTACCTTTGATTTTAGAACGATTGGAGAATTCCTATCTCAAATTTGAAAACCCCGCCTGCAACAATTGCAAAACGGGGCAACCCAAATATTATTGACTCTAACGGCCAATCACAGATTAAAACCTTCTTCGGCGCAAAATTCGGCAAATAAACCCGGTTTCTTAGAAAAATCTGCTTGGGAGCCGATAATTCTACCAAGAAACCGGGTTTCACAGGCTGGAGTGCGTCAGTCTTATGATAGTTTCAAACCTTCTTCGGCGCAAAAGGAGAACTCGATTCAAAGGAACTGAAACCGCCGGCAAAATCCTCACCGTAAGCTTCTTCCCCGTGCTCGCCGATATCCAAACCTTGGTCTTCAGCAGATGACGGCACTCGCAGTTCCATAAACTGCCCCAAAATTTTCAGGATTGCAAAAGTGCCCACAGCCGCAAACACGTAAGTAACTACAACGCCTATAAACTGGGTCACGATTAGCCCCGGATTCCCCGCAAACAGCCCGTCATTGCCGGCAGCATTAACCGCTTTAGTCGCAAACACGCCAGTCAGAATCGCGCCTATAGTTCCGCCGACGCCGTGAATCGGGAAGGTATCCAAAGAGTCGTCAAATCCCAGCTTAGCCCGGAAACTAACGGCAAAGAAGCAGGCAACCGAAGTGATCGATCCGATCAAAAGCGCCCCCACTGGAAGCACGAATCCAGCCGCAGGTGTGATTCCCACCAATCCCGCGAGGAAACCGCTAGCAATTCCCACTGCTGTCGGTTTGCCTCTGAGCACCCATTCCACAATTGTCCAAGTTAAACCTCCGGCTGCTGCAGAAATCATCGTGGTGACAAAAGCCACTGTTGCTAAAGAACCAGCTCCCAAAGCGCTACCGCCGTTGAAGCCAAACCAGCCGAACCACAGCATCCCTATTCCCAGCAAGACGTAGGGTACGTTGTGGGGGGTGTGGGGCTTGTTCAAGTGGTCTTTGCGGGGCCCGATCATCCAAGCTGCGACAACGGCAGAAACACCGGAACTGATGTGTACGACGGTGCCGCCGGCAAAGTCCAGAGATCCGATCGCCTGCAGCCAGCCTCTACCCCAAACCCAGTGGGCTAAAGGAGAGTAGATGAAGGTAGACCACAGCAGCACGAACCAGAAATAGGTTTTAAATGTTACCCGTTCGACGATCGCCCCGGAAATCAAGGCTGGAGTGATGATGGCGAACATCATCTGGTAAACCATGAAGACTTGGTGGGGTATTGTCGGTGCGTAGCCGATCGGATCTGGTGTGTCCGCCGTGACCTTGTTCAAGAACATCCAGTCGAAGCCGCCGATGAAGCTTTCGATCCCTTGACCAAAGCCTTCGGACGCTGGAGTGGAAACATCAAAGGCCAAACTGTAGCCCCACAGCGTCCATGTAACGCCGATGACTCCCATCATCACTAAGCTCATCATCATGGTGTTGAGGACGTTGCGCGATCGCACCAGTCCTCCGTAGAAAAACGCCAGCCCCGGTGTCATCAGTAATACCAGTGCTGAGGAGACCAACATCCAGGCCGTATCGCCGCTGTCGATCGGATTCGGCGCCACCGCAGCAGCAGCACCAGCAGCATCTTGAGCTAAAGCATTGTCCGTTAGTGGCACGCTTAACAGCCACAGCGCCATGATGCCGATCGTTAAACTTTTTTTGATCACGTTAGTTGTACCTTCTCATACTCAGCAATTTTCAGGGAAGACCGAGCCGATGTTAGATGGGAGGATTTTAGATGCAATAGTTATTTGGTTTTAAGTCCCTGTTTTAGCGGAACAAATCTTCAATAGATAATTCCCCAATCCTCAACCCCCCGACTTCGTATAGCCGGACTCATCTAAATTCGTCAACTTTCCATCCAATGGTCTATGCCTTTTGGATTGCACCATTTGTACCAACAGTTCTTCTGTATCACCCTATACTAAATAGCTAACTATCATATTTCTTAATCTATCCGTGGCTACTTGACATAGCCCGCGAGCGCAAAATAATCGGAGAGGGGGAGACTTTTGAGTTGGGGAGAGTGGGAGAAGGAGAGGGGGAGAATATGACTTCATCCTTTATCTTTCTAAGTAAGGACTAAGGATTAATTTTTCAACTGCATCTGATCGAACAGTTGCAGGGCCGATCGCCAAACCAGATAACCTTGATCGTTAAGGTGCAAGCCATCTGTGCTGAGTTCGGTTGGCAAATTGCCCTCAGCATCCGCAAACAGCGGGTACAAATCCAGATACAAAACATTCTCAGAACTAGCAATTTCTTTCAGGCGCCGATTTATTGCCCTAATCCGACTGTTAGGAATCGCCAACAGCCGATCGCGATTTTCCCAAGTAGCTTGTTCCCCGCTGTGGGGCAAAATCGACTGCACAACCACTTGTGCTTTGGGGTGAGCCCACCGCAAATCGCGAATAATCTGCCGCTGGTTGTCCAAAATCCCTTCGTCGCTGGTTCCCCGCAACAAATCGTTAATCCCAATCATCACAAATACCGTATCCGGCGCGGTTCTATCGAACAACTGCAACCGCTTGAGCAAACCCACGGAAGTCTCCCCCGAAATCCCTTGATTCAGCCAAAACCGATCGACTGGTAACAGCTTGGTTGGGAACCACATACTTAGAGAATCCCCAGCCAAAACACTCAGTCTTGATGGTCGATTTGCCGCCGCCGCCTCAGCTTCGCGACCCAACTGCGTCACCCACTGCTGGTAAGTCCATTTATGTCGCGGTCCTGGAACGGGCACGTCTAGCAATGCGTTTGCAGAGGTGATCGGTTTGTCATTTTGTTCCTCAGCCACTTCTGCCGTCACCGCATCATTCGCCTGGAAACTTTCTGTCAAGGTGTGCCCCCGCAGCAGTAGTTGAGCGACTGTGAACATCAGTACCCCGTTCGTCACCAAAGATAGCAAAGCCCAAACCGGAATAGTTTTCGATCGGCTAACTTCCATTCCTAAGAGGGATTTATGAGTTCTACTTCTGCTACCTCCTCCAAACTTCTCCATAAACTCAAGCTATTTGCAGGCCTCACACCGAATAATGTGCACTGATTGCTGCATCAAATTTTACCGCTCAATTAAAGCCTCAATTCTTGTAAGAATCAAGCACTGTGCTGTGTTGGGCAAGGGCGGCGATGCAGAACTTTGCTTTTTCGCACTACTTTACCATAAAAAATCTGCCTACCAAACTTTCTTGCACCGCAATCGGATTTGTCAAAGCTGCTGCAATGCACAAAATATATCTAAAAGTGATCGAACTTACTCAGTTTAGATGCTAAAATCCAAAAATGAAAAAATTAACTATAACTGAAGCAGCCAAAATTAAAGGTGTGAGCGCTTCCACATTACGCAGGTGGGAAGCCGAAGGCAAGCTAATACCGGAACGCACGGCTAACGGTCACAGACGGTATGACCTAGCTCATCTTCTCGGCTTAAAACCCAACGGCGCTTTAACCATAGCTTACGCTCGGGTTAGCAGTGACGACCAAAAAGATGATTTAGACAGACAAAAACAAGTTTTGGAATTGTTTTGTGCATCTCACGGCTGGCAATTCCAAATCATTGATGATGTGGGTTCTGGGGTTAATTACAGTAAGCGGGGTTTACAACATCTAATTCGGGCGATCGCAGACAATCAAGTAGAAAGGTTGGTATTAACTCACAAAGACAGAATGCTGAGATTTGGTTCTGAACTAATTTTTAATTTGTGCGAACACTTTGGGACAGAGGTAGTGATTATCAATCAAACCGAAAATACTAGCTGTGACGAGGATTTAGCTAAAGATCTACTAGAAATAATCACGATGTTCTCAGCCCGCCTCTATGGCAGCAGGGATCACAAGAACAAGCGCATCGTTGAAGAACTTAAAGCAATTGCCGATAAACTCTAACCAATACACCAGTTTTCAACGCTCGTCAGTTACAGATTCTCAATTCCTATTTCCCCATTACCAATTAACAATTATTGGCGCAGATCTCATGCAATCGAAAACTGCTATATGTACGCCATTAAAAGTAAACTAACAATAAAAATATGCCCGCGTTCGCATCGAAGATTTAAACGCGAGCACAACGATAGACTGCCATAAGTTGGCGGCTATTTCAGATTGTGGTGTTTCTGAATAAAGGCGTGAATTAGCTGATAAATAGCTAATCTAAGACACGAAAGCTGAATTGGTCGCTCCCTTCGCACGCTTTACAGTTTGGTAGTCTTGCCTCCAGAACCCCCACCATAACCGCCGTAGCTGGTCTCACTTCTGTTTTCCAAGCTAGTTTCCTTCACAAACCCGGTGTAAGCTTCCATCCCGTGTTCGCCGATATCCAAACCTTCAGCCTCCTCTAAAGCAGAAACGCGGATACCCAGCAAAGCTTTGAGTGCGGCCCAAAAAATCGTACTCAGCAGCACGGTCATCCCGCCTACAGAGATAATGCCGACCAACTGCGCCCAGAGTTGACCGAAACCTCCGCCCACAAGCAATCCGGCTGCCGGGCCTGTGGTATAAAGTCCAGTTGTAGGACCGTCAGCAAACAGCCCAACTGCCAGAGTTCCCCAGATGCCGCAGACTAAGTGAACTGAAGTTGCCCCTACAGGGTCGTCAATTTTCAAGTTGTCGAAGAAAGTTACTGCGAAAACTACCAGGATACCGGCGATCGTGCCGATTATGGCAGAGTTGGGGATGTTGATCCAAGCGCAGCTCGCTGTTACCCCGACTAAACCTGCGAGGATGCCGTTGATAATCATCGAAAGGTCGGGTTTGCCCAGGTACAACCAAGCCGTAACGGTTGCAGCAACTCCGCCGAAGGCACCCGCAGTGTTGGTGGTGAGCGCAATATGGGCGATCGCATTTGGATCGAGTGCCATTGTCGAACCGGGATTGAACCCGAACCAACCCAACCACAAAATCAAACAGCCCAGGGTGGCAATGCTCATATTGTGTCCCGGCATCGCCACAGTATCGCCGTCGCGGTACTTGCCGATCCGTGGCCCCAAAAATGCCGCTCCCATCAAAGCAGCCCAACCGCCTACCGAGTGAATCACTGTCGAACCGGCAAAATCGTAGAAGCCTGAGTCTGCCAGCCAGCCGCCGCCCCAAATCCAGTGTCCGGTAATTGGGTAAGCAATGCCTACTAGCAGCAAGCTGAAAATTAAGAAGTCAATGAATTTCACTCGCTCTGCAACTGCTCCCGAAACGATCGTGGCAGCAGTTCCCGCAAAAACTAATTGGAAAAAGAATTTAGCGTTGAGGGGGACTCCCGTCCAGTTAAGCGAGTCGAAAATGCCTTGATAAGCCTCTCCTGTGGCGGGGCTGTTGTCGGCTACATTCCACAGAAAAAATCCGCCGCTGGTGCCGATAAAACCGTTGCCGTCGCTGAACATTAAGGCAAAGCCGATCGCCCAAAATGCGATCGTAGAAAGCGCAAAAACTATCAAGTTTTTGGACAACACGTTAACCGCATTTTTCTGACGGCAAAAACCGGTTTCCAACATACAGAAACCCGCGTTCATAAAGAACACTAGCATCGCCGCCACCATGACCCACATGGTATCCAGGCCCACCTTAAGGCTTGCTAATTGTTCCTCGGTGGTTGGCGCGGGAGCTGTTTGGGCTACTGCCGCATATCCCCACACCAAGACGATGATTGCAGCTAAAGGTATGCAGGCTTGCCAACTGGGAGTGAGCCGGGCGATCGCCCGTGCTAACTTCTTCAACCTGTTGACTTTCGTAAAAAATTTAGCTGCTGGCAAATTTAAAGTCTCCCGCCTGACTTGTTTCGACTTTTTCTTTCCGACAGTCATTTTAATCACTTTTACCCTCTTTACGGCTAGTAAGCTCAGCAATATTCGGAAAACTTTCCAATCTTACTACAAAAGTTTATGGATTATTTGTTGAGATTGAGATAGTTATGATAGCCTAGCTCTTCTAATTGATTTTGTTTTTTCAGTACAGATTCGGACAAATTTTTGCGGTAATGCAAGACTCGCTCTAGCAATTCCGGCTGATGAGCTGCCAGTATCTGAACTGCCAACAAGCCAGCATTCTTAGCGTTGCCGATCCCCACTGTTGCTACGGGTATCCCCGCTGGCATTTGCACGATCGAGTACAGCGAATCTAGGCCTTGCAGGTGGCGGCTCGGTACAGGCACGCCAATTACTGGCAAGGGCGTTAAAGATGCTACCATACCCGGGAGATGCGCCGCTCCCCCAGCTCCTGCAATAATGACTTTCAAGCCTCGTTGGTGCGCGGTGTGGGCGTATTCCACCATGCGCTCAGGGGTGCGGTGCGCCGAGACTATCGCCACGGAGCAAGCAACACTGAATTCTTCGCAAACTGCGATCGCATCTTTCATGGTTGGCAAATCCGAATCGCTACCCATGATAATTCCCACTGTCGCTTGATTCATAAAATTTTCAGATTTGAGATTTCAGATAAATGCTAATTTTATAATGATTGCGTTAACTCCAATTTAGATATTTTGTACAAAAACTGACCCTTAAAAGCAATTTGGCCACAAGCCCCTGTCTGAGCTGCCCTGGAGCCAGCAAAAAGCAAAAAGCTCCCCCTCCTCATCGCCAGCAACCGGATTTATCCGTAGCGAATATTAAATCTAAAATCTAAAACCTAAAATCTAAAATCTAAAATCTAAAATCGGATGACTGAAGCCACAACCCTACCTGCCGCCCGCACAGATATTCTCAATGTTCGCCTCCCCGGTTGCAAGGATTTGCAGATGCTTGCTGTTGACGAAATGGGCATCATTCAAGAAGTTTGGCCGATGGACGCCGTATTTAAACGGATTTGTCCTCCCGATTTGCAAGTGCTTGATGTAGCAGGCGATTGGCTTTCTCTGGGCGGTGTTGACTTGCAGATTAACGGCGCCCTCGGTTTTGCTTTTCCCGATTTAGAAAGCAAGCATATTGAACTGTTGCCGAAAATTTGTCAATTTTTGTGGAATCAGGGAGTCGATGCTTTTTTGCCGACTTTGGTGACAACTTCGCTGGATAAGTTTAGGCGATCGCTCTCGACTATAGGTGATTATATCCGCACCGTACAAACCGCTGCTCCGGCAACAATTAAGCCCAAAACAGCAGAAATTCTCGGTGTTCACCTCGAAGGCCCTTTTCTCAACCCCCAGAAGCGAGGAGCTCACCCAGTTGAGTTTTTGTTACCGCTCACTATAGAAAATGTCAAGCAAGTTTTAGGAGATTGTGCCGATATTGTCAAAATAATTACTTTAGCGCCGGAGTTAGACAGCACTGGCGAAGTAATTTCCTATTTGCAAAGTTTGGGAATTTCCGTGAGTCTGGGACACTCTCAAGCGACGGCAGAGCAAGCCCAACAAGCATTTGAGCGGGGAGCTTCAATGGTAACTCACGCTTTTAATGCGATGCCGAGTTTGCACCACCGAGAACCGGGTTTGTTGGGAGCGGCGATTGTTCATCCGGGCGTAAAATGCGGTTTAATTGCTGACGGGAAGCACGTTTCTCCGACAATGATTGATTTTTTTCTGCGCGCTGGTAGGTATGAAAAAGGCGTTTTTTTAGTGAGCGATGCTTTGGCTCCTTTGGGTTTGCCTGACGGTGTTTATCCTTGGGATTCCCGACAAATTGAAGTCAGAAAAGGTACAGCTTGGGTAAGATTAGATTACCACTCGCCCCTGGAATCTGCTACTTTGGCGGGTACAACTCTGCCGCTGTTGGCGGGAGTGCAGAATTTAGTGGAGTGGGGGATTTGCGATGCCGAAAGTGCGATCGCCCTGGCAACTGAATCTCCGAGAAGGGCGATCGGAATTTCGGGAATTATTGGCAAATCGGCAACTCAATTGTTGCGCTGGAATTTAAATGCGACGACAAAGGAATTGACTTGGCATCGACTTTTTTAGCCTGTTATACCATTCTAGATTAAAGAATTGAAAAAGAAGGAATCCGCGAACTGGTATTACCCGATAGATTTCAGATTTTAGATGTGCCGTTTTCATCAAAAATCTAAAATCGCCAATCTAAAATCTGTAGTTGGAAGTTGCACATTTTCGGAACCGGATTGCTATATAATATCTAACCGTTGGCAATAACTCAGCAGCAGGCAGATCGATGAATTTGGTAGACGACAAGACTATAGTTAGACAGTATTTTAACTCGACGGGCTTCGATCGCTGGCAGCGAATTTACGGCGAGGGCAAAGTCAATAAAGTTCAGCTAGACATCCGCACCGGGCACCAGAAAACGGTGGATACAGTCATCGAATGGCTGCAAGCTGACGGCAATTTGTCCGGGCTTTGTGTCTGCGATGCTGGCTGCGGTGTTGGATCTCTGAGCATTCCTCTGGCTGACGCTGGGGCAATTGTTTGCGCTAGCGATATCTCGGAAAAGATGGTAGCAGAAGCTTACGATCGAGCGACAGCAGTTCCCGGCAAGCTCTACAACATCTCCTTCGCCGCCCAAGATTTGGAAGCTTTAACCGGCAAATTCCACACAGTGATTTGTTTGGATGTGCTAATCCACTATCCTCAAAATAAGGCTGCAGAAATGATCGCTCACCTAAGTTCGATCGCCGAATCGCGACTAATTCTTAGTTTTGCACCCAAAACTTTAGCACTCACCGCCCTCAAAAAAATTGGTGAACTTTTCCCCGGCCCCAGCAAAACTACCCGCGCTTACCAGCACCGCGAAGCTGATATTATCAAAATCCTAGAAAGCAATGGTTTTGTTATTAACAGAACAGCGATGACTAGCACTAGCTTTTACTATTCTCGCTTGCTGGAAGCTGTGCGAAAATAGGTTAAAAATATCTGCAAAAAAGCTAATTTATCATCAGCCTAGGGTGCGCCCCGCGCACCTTCCCTTCCCAGAGTTAGGCCAGTGCACATCTCTACTATGCGATTGCTTCGCGGAGGCTAGCAATGACAAGTAAGCCACGCACCGCGCACATTCGATATCAACAATTAAATGTTTTTCCCTCCTCCTTCTTCCTTCTTTCTTCTTTCTTCTTCCGACTTCCATCGGAATGACATCCGTTACATAATCCGTTGCCGAACTTCCTTCTTCCTTCTTCAATAAATATTATGTCAACGCTAATTTTAATTCGCATTTTTATAGCAGCCGCAGCCGTATTCGGAGGTTTATCCGTTGCAGGCGGTGCTTTCGCCTCCCACGCTTTGAAAAATCAATTGAGCGATCGAGCTTTAACCATTTTTGAGACCGGCGCCCGATATCAAATGTACCATGCCCTGGCTCTATTACTCGTCGCTTTACTCTTGAGCCGCGCCCAAGAGTCTCAAACCTTTTTTGCAGTGGCTGGATGGGCTTTTATTGCCGGCACTATCATCTTTTCAGGCAGTTTGTACGCCCTGAGTTTGAGCGACATCAAATGGCTGGGTGCAATTACGCCCCTGGGGGGAGTTGCTTTTATTGTTGGTTGGGGATGTTTGGCAGTCGCAGCTTTTAGTTTTAAATAGGCAACTGGTAAATTTTGAAGCAATTACCAATTAGCAATTACCTAATTATCAAACACATCCCTGGAAAACAGCTCTGTCAAAGTACGCAAGTAAGGTACAAATACCGTTAAATCTTCAGCAGGAAGCCGCTCGCATATTTCCCAAAACAAAATCAGCAGCATATCCTGCACTAACTCCCAACTTACATGAAGTTTCGGGTACAACATCACGCAAATTGGAAACAATTCTTGCTGTACCGGATGAATGCTACCTTCCAAAACGCACCAGCACAAATAGCTTTGAAAAATCTCGACATCCCGGATACCAGAAATTTTTACCTCGCGATCGCTCAAATACCCGCTGCTGCTGCGGTATCCTTGATGCTGGGAACTAGCTCGATCGTACACGGCACTGGCAATCTGAGTCGTGTGCTGCAACAAATGCTGAACGGCTAATAGAGCTCTTGAATTCGGGGGGTGATTCGCCGCAGCCTCGTTAATCTCTCCGTAGGGAATGTGCAGGTAGTCGTCTACAACTTTTAAGTAGGGCGCAAATTCCGTTCGCTCTGACTCTGAAAGACATCCTAACAAGATTTTGCTAGTGTATTGAAACTCCATTGTCACAAATCCCAGCACTAACGGATCAGTCTTTGAGTATTTTCGCCTCACTTTGATAATATCCTTTCCCACCAGCACTGACAAGCGGAAAACAGGTTCTCTATCCGCATAAGCGTCTATTGCTTTCTTATATAAGGTGCGAGAATCGGCGGCAATTTCTAAAGAATTAATTAAAATGGGATCGATATCGTGCCGCTCTATTTGTTTCTCTAAAAGAGCTTCTACTCTACTCCAAGCTATCTCGCTGGCTAATTTCAGGGTATCTGTCAATTTGTCAACTATTTGGGCTCTATTTCCCTCAAAATTAGTTAAATCGAGGCTTGGGAGAATTTGGCGTAACGCTTGGTTCTCTCGTGTCGCAACTGTACTGTAATATTTTTTTGCCCAGCTAACCGCGAAGGAAGAAACGCTGACACCTTTAGCTTTTGGGAGTTTATCAGTGTCCGGTCCGGTAATACCTTGAGACGCCTGAGTTGCGCCCTGTTGAAGTTGGTCGGCTGCTGGTAAAGATTTTGAAGATATTTGTGAAATACCCGTCATGATAAACCTCGTTTTTTTATTAAGTCGCACCCGATGGATTCCCCTAAATTTTAATGTTGTTAACTACAATTTTCTGCCTTTGTACGCTGACATTCATCAGCCATTACGCTTAAAGCTATAAGCCATTTGGCTCGAGTGCCTGCATCTTTTATAAACTGCACGTTAATAAGGTTATTTATTGTGCGATCGATCACCATCACCCTGTGATCGCGACCCTAATCGATTTTTTTGATGTATAAAGAAGGCTGGAAATAAATTTAATTTGTCTTAAAAGCTGAGAATAAAATTTAAGTCTGCTTAAAAAAAACTGCTGCTTGAAATACCTTATCTTTGTTTTGGAGGGCTTTGGGTGAGCGCCCTAATCTCTTTAAGAAGCTAGGCTACAGCACGCTCTAGGGGTGACTTTGGTTAATTTATTTCTATAGCTGAATTAGAAATGTATTTTTAGTCTGGCGATTGTTAGGAAACCATAACAAATTTAGCTATCGGCTTTTCTAAATAAAAAATTAAATTTGAGATGAAAATCAGATTTATGTGCATTTAGTTAATAGCATTGCCAGGGCCGTTTTTTTGCGATCGGTTTTTTAGCTTCCCCGTGAAGCGAAGCTATCCCGTAGGGAATCGCCCGCAATCGATCGTCGTCCATTCGATCGGCAAACAACCCTTCAAAACCGGAATTAGCGAGTGACTCGCCCGATCTCTCCCACATTTTGCCCACTCTGACTGGTTCGATCCCGGAGGCCGGAGGCCCAAGCCTGCCCCTACAACGATAGGATTAGGTTGATGCGGGCCCCACGGGCGATCGATCCTCACAAACAGCACGGCCAGTACGTCTTTAAGGCTATGCGTTCGGGTAGGATTAGTAGGACGAGAGGAAGTGGATAAAATGAGCGCTAGCAGCAATTCAACAGAAATTAAGTTCGGAACCGATGGGTGGCGGGGACTGATTGCCCATGACTTTACTTTTGCCAACGTGCGAAAAGTCACTCGGGCGATCGCCAGTTACCTAGAAACCGCTTACACCAAAGACCGCCCAGTTCTAGTCTCCTACGATACCCGCTTTCTGGCAGACGAGTTCGCCCGCACCTCGGCGGAAGTATTGGCAGATTTGGGATGGACTGTGAAAGTGGTCGATCGAGATTGCCCCACACCAGTCATCGCCTACAGCGCCAAGCATCTCAACTCCGCAGGAGCCCTGATGTTCACGGCTTCGCACAATCCCGCACCTTACTGCGGCATCAAATACATCCCCGACTACGCGGGCCCGGCAACCCCGGAAATTACCGATACAATTGTGGCAAATATTGCTGGTGCTTCTGATGCCCCTGCCAAAGGCAGCCACAACGATAAAATCTCCAGTTTTGACCCGAAACCCGAATATCTGAAGTTTCTTTATACTTTGATCGATGTGGAGCGGATTCGCTCTGCTAAGTTAAAGGTGAAGTACGACGCTCTCTACTCGACTTCTCGCGGCTATCTCGACGGCGTTTTGGAACACTGCGGCTGCGATGTCGAAAGTTTTCATACCTACCGCGACGTGCTGTTTGGGGGCGGAATGCCCGAACCCAAGGGGGAACAGTTAGTTGAGTTGGTGGAAGCTGTTAAGAAGGATTCGGCGGATTTGGGTTTAGCTACCGATGGCGACAGCGATCGCTTTGGTATTGTTGACGAGTTGGGAAATGTCTTGACTCCAAATACTGTACTGTTGCTGCTGGCGCGTCACTTGGTTAAAAATAAAGGATTGACTGGGGCGATCGTCCGTACAGTCGCAACTACCCACTTGCTGGACAATTTGGCCGCCAAGTATGGTTTAACAATCTACGAAACCGCAGTCGGTTTTAAATACATCGGCGAAAAAATGCGGGAAACTGCGGTACTCATCGGTGGCGAAGAATCTGGCGGTTTGAGCGTTTTGGGTCACATTCCCGAAAAAGACGGGATTTTGGCTGATATGCTAGTTGCTGAGGCGATCGCCTATGAAGGCAAACCGCTTTCTCAGCTAGTCGAAGAAGTCATTAAAGAAGCCGACGGCCCCCTGTACAACAAACGTTTGGACTTGCACCTAGAAGAAGCCCACAAAGCAGCCGTTTTGGAATCTTTTACCAAGAATCCCCCCACAGAAGTAGCAGGTATCGGCGTTAAGGAAATCGGCCGCAAAGACGGAATTAAACTTTATCTTGAAGACGGTGGCTGGGTACTGCTGCGGCCTTCGGGAACCGAACCCTTGATGCGCGTTTACATGGAAACCAATTCTGTGGAAAAAGAAAGCCAAGTTGCCCAACACATGGAAAAGGTAATTTCCCAGTTAGAACCTGTTTAAATTTCTACCTATTCCAACGGGGGTTTTTCCCCTAGCGCTTGGGATTGTGAGGTGCGCTTGGCGCACCTTACGTATTTTTTATAACTCTAGCAAAGCCTCTGAACATTAATCATCGATACTGCTGGGCCAGTTATATATTTGCAATACACTTGGATTTGTTTAAGTTTGGGAATTGTAAATTTATTTATGTTTGTTTAATTTTTAATTAATTAAGAAAAGTTCTCTATTTTTTCCCTTTCTACTTGACTTTTCCCCTAATCTTATTGTACATTATTATATAATGGGGTGTTTGCAAAAATAAAAGTTTTCTACATATTTCAATTATAAAAAAAGTATACAAGTTAAATTATTAGCCTGTCAACAGATTTATGAAAACAATTCCTCTGCTAGCCATTAGTTTTTTAGTAGCAATTTTAGTAAGCGCGATCGGCATTATCTCAGTGCAAAATGCCACCCCAGTATCCTTAAACTTTATCTTTTTTCAATCGATACAACTGCCCGTAGGAGTAGTATTGGCAATGAGCCTAAGTGCAGGACTGATCGGAGGTGCGCTACTGCAACCGCTGTGGAACATTTCAGATTCCCAAAACTCACGTCCTAAATTTCAGGCAAATCCAGAAGAATCGGACACCGTACAATATTAAATAGATTTGATCCCTTAGAGGGAATATACCTGACCGTCAATCAGCAGCCGAGTAATTCCCTTAGCTCGCAAATAAGGCGCTGCTTTTTGCAGCATACTGCTGTCAGGAATCTTGAAAACCCTTTGATTGCGAGTAGCAAATCGGCGGGCCACTCGATGATTGTCAAACACTGCCAGGGTTTTCTCGCGAATTTCCGCCGCCGGAATTTGACCCAGTTCGCCAAAAGCTTTTAGAGGTCTGGTGATTAACTCCGCTGCCCGATCGACCACCAAATAACAAATTTTGGGCAGAGATGCTTCGCTTAAAGGCAAAACTTGAATCAGTCCTGTACCCCGAAGCTCGATCAACTCGCCCGACGATAATGAACCCAGGAGACTGCCTTCAAACAGAGAGTCTTCATCCTCTACATCTTCGTCGAAGTCGTCATCTAAATCGTCTTCATCATCCTCATCCTCGTCGCCCTCGAAATCCCTAAAGTCTTCACCTGCCAACAGCCCTTCTGCTGGCAGCATTGCCTTTAGTTCACCAGTCACAACAGCGCGGTGACTTTGATCTGCAATATTGGCTGCTTTGGCATCTGGCAAATCAGAAACATCCAAATCCGACTCTCTATTCCCTCGAATTTCGAGTTCTGCAACTGGTTCAGGGACTGATCCAGAACGCTTTCGGATTGTCGGTATCGAATTTGAGGCTGACGGCAGGACAGGGGCTGACTCCGACAGGGGGACAGCTACAGGATTGATTGCGGCATCGGCTGACGACTCAGTAGTCGCCTCTGTGGGTTCAGAAACACTGCTGCGATCGGACAAACGCTTTTGTTTTTGCTGGACTAGAAATTCGTATTCCGGCTCCGACAAAGCACCCTGAAGGATGCGCCTCACAGTGGAACTGCTCACTCCGTAGCGTTTTGCCAGAGTGATAGTATTCTCGTTTGACTGTCGGTACAGCCTGATGAGTTCGCGTTTGTCTGAATCGGAGAGTTTTGTAGGCGTCATGCCAAGTTTCCCAGCAAAAAGACTTGAAAAGACGCAGGCTAGCAGTCAGCGAACAGTGATTTTTCATCTTCGATTTCAAGCTCAGAGATGCCGACAAGGGCAAAGAAGCTTTCGCGTCCCCATCGCTTGCCAAAGCAACCCCAATCTCCAATCGCTACGCTGCGCGACGACTGCGCCTGCTTTGGCGAGAGCGGGTTGAGATGTCATGTTCCAAGATAGCTCCAATCCCGAACAGGATGGCGCTGAAAACAAAAAAGACTTCCAGCAAACTGCCGCTTTGATAACTACCCTCAGCCTGAGTATCGCGCCATTTAAAGTACATATCTGCGATGTAAAGCGAAAAAGTTGCAGCCGCAATCATTCTCCAAGATTGGGAAAAACGTCCTCCCCAAAACGCCAGCAGCAGTGCCGTAGCAATAATCAGCAGAAAAACGTCCCCGACGATGTAAAACAAATTGATTGCATTTTTGTGAGGCGCCAGTTGCTTGTCCAGTGCCATCACCCATGCCGGAGCTTTGATTTCTGCTGCTGCTTCTTCTTCTTCGAGTGCGGATGCAGGATCATCAGTCGCTGCTGCTTTTGCCTGTATCTTAGACGAATTGTCCAAAGCAGGCGCTCTTCCTGTGGCAGCCGTTCCTGGTGCAGATGTCACTACTTCTTCTTGAGTGGCTGCCGGAGCCATTCCGAGCTGCGCCCTCCAAGAGTCAGGTGCAGCGACCCAGATAGCTACAGCAATCCCGAAGGCTGCAATTCCTGCTAACAAACCCCACTGCCAAATTTCTAGATTCAGTCGCTTGGAAGTCACAGCTACAACCATGCCCCCGATCAGTACCACATAGCTGCCCAGATAAAACGCATCTGCGGGAGACACGTCCGGGTCTAACTCGAAATAGAGTTCCCAAATCCCGAACAGCACGCCGGCTATGAAATAGAACAGCATCCCCAGACCAATGCCCAGCCAGACGTTGCGCCCGCTGACCATGTGCGGGCTTTGCCAGTTTCTAAAACAGACTAAAGCCGCTCCCAAGTATGCTCCGCATTCAAAAATATAAGTGCCGATCGAGTACCAAAGAGGTAAACCCTCTTCTGCTGAGAGGGGGACGCTGAACAGCAAAAAGAACAGCAGCGCCATGACAGCCCAGACAATGCCTGCAATCACTAGGGTCTGAGCTGACAGTAAAGATGAAGATGTAGATGACTTTTCTGAAGTGCTACTCATAGGGATTCCACGATACCTAACTAGCGGTTGAACTCACCCCATCTCAATCTTTGATTGTAGATGAGGATTCTTTCGCCAAAAAACCTTAAAAAACCTTGCTTTGACGCTTCCGGAATAACTGGCGTCCTCAGTGTGCAGTCGGGGCTTGGAGCCTCGTACACTCTAGAAAGACTAAGCAAGAATAATATCTATTTACTAATTCAATAAATTAGTCGTTAGTCGATCTTGTACCCGGAAATATAATGATAGAAATACGGTAGATGTCTTCACCCTTAAGGTTTTTACACTACCCAATCTATCTCTGAAATTCTAACCTCAAAGGTTGAGATATCGGTTTTTTTGCTTTAACACTCCCCCACTCATATCAATAATTCGGGGTGGGGAGTGCGATCGAAACTTAGTTAAATTGCCAGACCATAGGTGGCATCCAAACCGAATCAACAATTTGGTTGGTCAATACAAGCTGGCAACCCAACCTGTATATCCCCTACCCCCTACAGTGCAATTATCTAAGCTAAATTATCTCAGTCCAATTGTCTGAGCAATTGTCAAAGATTTTCTATCCTATGATCCACAATTTGTTGAGGGCTGATTGTTTCAGCCAATCTAGAAACTGAGTCCGATCCGGGGCTGGCATATCTTGCAGCACATCGCTGACTCCCTCAGCGAAGTCCGTATTGCCAAAATATGATTTCCCCAAACGGTGAAGTTCTTGCAATAAAGTTTTGAGATGTTGCTCTTGCCAAGCAGGCACCTTGTGATTTTGCAAGGGACTAACGGTTAGCCAATTTTTGATCGCATCAGGGGAGTCTGCCTGGGGGAAGTTTCCCTGCTGAAATACCTTGGCGATATCTTTCTGAAACGATGTGGCTTGCCTTGCGCCTAAGAGGTCTTCTACATCGAAGTAAACAGCTTGGAGGAGCAGCAGACAAGCCTGCGCGAACAGTGGTGCTTTGGCTGCTTCATTCCCTGCCGGTTCTTCACCGGCAAGCTGATCTAAACGGACTTTTCCCCAGACGCTATATCGATCCGGCTCTTCTAGCAGAACACAGGCTTTGCCTCGGTTGTCGGTTAAGTCCCGCCACAAGGCTCTGGCGTCTTCTGCTTGCTTGCCGTTAAAAGCGCTGATCAGGCGAAAAGTCTGCCCCTGATAATTGAGAATGGGAATTTGTTGATCCCGTTTTGGGTGTTGAAAATTGGTTATTTCAACATCCTGCCGTTTCAGAATAAACATGACACTGCGATTTGACTCCTGTCATGGCCGAGGTGCTGTGCTTTTGACACTCCCCATGCCTAAAGGCGAGGGGATTCTTGATTCAGCGAGTCCACTTAAATTAGCAGGATTGCTCCTGATCACCCAGAGATGGTTCTCTCCTCAAGCGTTCCGATACTTTTTTGCTAACCAATGCTAACAAGTATCTAAGCTGAGATTGTCTCTCAACCTTGGCGTATCAATCAATGCACGAAGGAAAATCCCCCGCCCACAATTTACAACTGCTGTACTGGCAACGCTTGATTTCCGCGCTCGTGCCGAGCGGTCGATTGACTGTTTTGCTTTGATGCCGTAGAGGAAGCTTATATAGAGGCTCCGTACCATCAGGGATTTTCACCTGAGTCTTTCAATCTAGTTCTACCACATTTTTATTAAATATCAAGTCGAGCAGAATGTTAGCAAACATAACTAAACATCAGCCAATTAGTCATTCTGTCTCAACTCATACCTAAGATTAGGGGATGAGCTCTGGTTTTTCGCTAAGGCGGTCAGCGTTTTAGGCTTTGTCAGTAGGGGATGTTAACATAACCAATAGAAATCTGGGAAAAAGCACCTGTGACTCTTGTCCAGTCTGAGCTGGGTCTTAATTGGGGGAGAGATGCGATCGACCAAATATTTGGGTTTTACCTCGACCTCTAAATACTTTACCCGAGTTCTCGTCCTACCTAGTTTTGATTGTAAATTTACAATTGTGCTGTTTGCAGGTGAGTCCCTCCAGTTTTTGTCAGATACAGTCTTGGAGGCACAGAAACTCTCATAACCTTGGTTTTTTTCCCGAACCATCCCGCTGCACGCCATATTTTTGTAGCTCAAAGCGGTTTCTGCGTAAGTCATCACATAATTTACTTGCTCGATCGCACACTGCACCGATACAATAATCTTGTTAGCGATTTTTGAGTTGGGTGCGTAACTCAGTTGGATAGAGTAGCTGCCTTCTAAGCAGCGAGTCGCAGGTTCAAGTCCTGCCGTACCCGTTAATAAAACCTAATAACATCAATGCTTTGAGCCGTTCTTTACCGCAAAGTAGACAGCGGCTCAAACCTTATTTGTTTCGCTTTTGTTTCCCCTGCCCTAATCCGAAACAAATCCGAAGCAAAAGCCCCACCTGGCAAACTGGGTGAATCTGCCTGCTTCTGGGCGATCGACACTGCTACCCTTCTGAGTATATGCTTGCCACAGCCGATGTGATATCATAAAAAGTCTATTGTGTCAATAGCCTAGATCCTGTGATGTTGAAACAGCTCCAGCAGCAGGTTTTGGGCCGAGTAGCCCTCAGGGGTTATCCTTAGTAATCAGGCTAGTTTCCGATAGGTTTGGATATGTTCCCAACAACTCTATTTCATATTCCCCAAAATTTAATGCTATTACTCGACCGCAGCGCGATCGACCCATTAAAGCCCCTATTGGCGCAAGCAACCGGAATGCCTATAGTTGCATCGGAAAATACGGCAACAATTGCGCTCGTATTGGTTGCTCTGGGAATTCTGGGTTGGGGATTTTATCGCGCCAGACCTTTTGGCAAACTAGGAATTTTGGCTTGGTTGCAATCTGTTGCGCTAATGAGTCCCTGGCTGCTGTTCTTTGGTTTGTTCGCCGCCGGAATTTACCTCAATCTAGTTGCGGTATTGTTGCTGCTAGTGGCATCGACGGGATTGTACATTTATCTGGGCCGGCAATTGCGTAAGGCTGCATCGGATGCAGTGCTGCCGCGGCCGGATGCTGCTGAGGTAAAGTCCCAAAGCGATGCATTCTCCACTCCTGAGTCGCAGCGACCACCAGGCCAAGAAACCATTAAAATCGTCACTTCCTCGCCTGCGAATAATGAATCAGAAATAATTCCCGTTCCAGTGGAAGACCTCAAGGCAATTAAAGGCATATTTGGAATTGATACTTTCTTTGCCACAGAAACGATTCCCTATCAAGATGGGGTAATCTTGAAAGGCAATCTCCGGGGAGACCCTGAACAAGTACACTCACGTTTGACGGCAAGTTTGGAAGAAAAATTACACGATCGCTACCGCCTATTTTTAGTAGAAAATCAGGACGACAAGCCCGTAGTTATTATTTTGCCCAGCACCAACGACCCGCAGCCAACTACCGTATCTCAAAAAATCCTAGCAGTCGTGCTGCTGCTGGCAACAATTGCTACTAGCTTAGAGACAGGCGGTTTGCTGTTAGGTTTCGATTTCTTTAACTCGCCGGCTAGATATCTAGAAGTTCTGCCAATTGCAGCCGGAATTTGGGCGGTTTTAGGATCTGGGGAAATTGCTCGCCGAGTGCTGGCAAATCGGTACAAGGTTGGCTTGAGTTGGCCGTTTTTTATACCAACTTTGCAGATAGGTTGTTTTGGAGCGATCGACCGTTTTGAGTCGCTGCTGCCCAACCGTAAAGTTTTGTTTGACATCGCTTTTGCCGGGTCAGCGGCTGGGGGAATAGTTTCTCTGCTAATGCTGGTAACGGGTTTGCTGCTGTCTCACCCCGGTAGTTTGTTTCAAATTCCCGCAGAATTTTTCAAGGGTTCGGTTTTGGTGGGAACTTTGGCAAAAGTGGTTTTGGGTTCGGGGTTGCAGCAGCAGATTGTTGACGTTCACCCGCTGGTAGTTATCGGTTGGTTGGGCTTGGTAATAACGGCGATTAATTTGATGCCGGCGGGACAGTTGGACGGGGGTAGAATCGTGCAAGCCATCTACGGTCGGAAAATAGCCAGTCGCACTACTTTGGCGACTTTTGTGGTGCTGGCGATCGTTTCTTTAGTTAATCCTTTGGCTTTGTATTGGGCGATCGTGATTCTGATTTTACAGCGGAATCTGGAACGACCGAGCCTCAACGAGCTGACTGAGCCTGACGACGCTCGCGCGGCTTTGGGTTTGCTAGCTTTGTTCTTGATGATTGCTGCCCTATTGCCGTTGACTCCGGCTTTGGCTGGCCGTCTGGGCATCGGGAACTAACAGTAGTCTGGCATCTTTGGTAATAGGCTCTTGGGTTGCGGTAAATTAGTGGAATCTAGGAATTGACCGATCAAACAGGCAACTGAAGGGCGATCGGGTTCCTAACTACTAATTTCCAATTAAGACCGCCGCCCAGGGCAATTTATCTACTACCAAAAGTTGATTTTTTTATATCCCAAAATTTGTTTAAACTTGATCGATTAAGTTTAAATAACTTATCTGAGCCTATAGGATAAAGTCATGGCTAATCAACTTCCTCCTGTATTGGTAACTTTTGATGCAGATGTTTTAATGACTGGCAGAACCCAAGTGTGGCAAGAATATGCCAAGGTGGGAACTTGCTATATCCCGGAAGTAGTGTACGACGAAATAGATCGTCTGACCGGGCAAGCGGTGGAAAAAGAGCAAGAGCAAGTAGCTAGAGAGTTTATGCGTTTTTTTGCCGACAGTGGCTGGATTGCAACTGACGCTCAGGAAACACACCGAGCTCTCGAACCTTCGATCAAAAATCAAAGCAAGCCAGCAATGCTGGTAGTGGCGACGGCTCAGTGCGTTTACGGTTTGGCGACTGAACACCCGGAGGCATTGGTGATTTTTGTGTCCAACAGCCAGCCTCTGCTGAAGCGGCTGGCTTCTGTAGGCGCTACGAATCTCTGCGGGATTACCGGGGCGATGCTGTTAAATTGGGCGAGGAAAGGGGAACGCCCGCCGGCGGCGACTCAGCAATTGCAAAGTTTGATGCGTACCCTCGCCGAACGCAAATCGACTCAGCGCCCTAACAGCAGAATTCAAGATGCTGCTGTTGGCCAAACGGCGGCTTCTGCTAGCAAGTTAACGGGAACCCGCGGCGCTTCGGAATTGAAGTCGGCCAGCAGTTTTACTAAAACTCATAAAACCGGTTTGACTGAGAAGCGCAGTGCGAGTTCGCGCCCCAAAACGCCGCGGCGCAGTCGCGAGGAGTCGAGAGATTACGAGCCGGCTGTATATCGCATGAAACATATTACACCTCCGAAAAAAAGGAACAGCGGTTTTCTGTCTACTGTGTTCAATTTTTTGGGAGCGTTATTTTTCTTGACGGTAGCGGTAGGTATTTTGTGGCGAGTGTTCGATGTTAGGGGTTTTAGAAAGACTTTTGTGCCGGCTCTACCACAGCCTGTGCAACAATTCGTTAAGTCGATCGACCGTAAATAATCTGGTTGTCTGAAAATTCTACCTTCAGATCCGGCTGACTGGTGTCTTCGGTCATCGTTAATCTTGCATCTTCGGAAACTGGGATAGCAGGCTTGGTTCACAAATCGCTTCCCTCCCCTAAATATAGCGGTAAGGTTTTTGTGGCGTCCCCTAGGGTTAGAATTTCTGGCCTTAGTCCGCTGGGAATTTTCAACGGCTCTTATCACAACAGAAGATGAACGCTTCACTTTACCGCTCCAAAAATCCATCGCCATGCTGAACTGGAACGAAATAATTAGTGGATTAGCACTGGCTTTGGCGGGTTTTGCTTATGCTTTAGTATTTTTTGTTCTTCTTCCCTTCAGACAGTACGATTATGCAGCACCACTTGGGGCAATAGCAATGGCGATCGCCCTTACTCTAGCAATGAATTGGCTACTATCTGCATCGTTGCTAACTGGCTGGAGTTGGGTGGCTGCATTATTTGGTTTTCAGATAGCCCTCATGTTTTTTGGTAGCGTGTTTCTGGAAGATGGGCTGTACCTGCCAAATTTGTTGTTTTTTGGAACTATGATCGTAGGATATACGAGCATTTATACCCATTTTTCACAACAAAAAACACTGGTAACTGTGGGTTTATGTACAGTATTTTTTCTAGCTTCAATGTACTTGTTTTTGATTGGTAGCTATGCGATCAAAGGCAAAAATCCGTTTCATGGTTCTTCTACCCAGATGCTCCCCCTATTGAATCAAAGGGTAGAAATTATCACCGACAATCCCAAACAATTGTATTTGAATGGCAAAACAGGCGAACTCACCCATATTAACCGTTATGAGGTGACAGTGAAACTAGATTCTGGAGCAGACGAGAGATTGATGTGGCCCTATGTCGATGTTTGGTGGCAGGATATTAAGGCCGCTAGCGAACAGAAATCGCAGTAATTTATATCATTTTCGCTGGCATCGGAATAATAAAATTGAGTCAACACTTAACACTCAACCATTCAGTTTTTCGACCCAGAGTTAACAGTCAAAAATCAACAGTCAACAGTCAACAGCTTTGCCATGAGGGAAGCCGAAGGGTCAACAGTCATGATGAGTGCAACCGGAATTAAGATCATTCACTATTTATTTAAAGCTGGTTCTGTTCCTTCTACAGGTCGAATAATGACCGGTTTATTAGTAGATTGTTGCTGAAAAAGTGCCTTGAGTGCCAAGTCAAGATTTTCTGCCATGACGATACGGTTTTCGTAGGCAACAATAACTCTGATTAAAGTTGGCAAACTATTGCGTTCGGCTTCTAAGTAAAGAGGTTCCACATACAGTAAAGATTGTTCTATGGGAATTACTAATAAGTTTCCTTGAATTGCTTTTGAACCCTGGCGATTCCATAGAGATATTTGTTCGGAAATAACGGGATCTTGGTTAATTAAAGCTTCTATTTGTTCCGGGCCGTAAACTAATCGCTGTTTTGGGAATAAATACAGCAGCAATTTTCCGTACTCGCTACCATCCGATCGCCCTGCTATCCAAGCAATTAAATTATTGCGACTTACTGGTGTAAATGGGAGGAGCAAAATAAATTCTTCTGTTGTTTCCGTTGGGAGTTTTGTAATCAAATAATACGGTGCTACGGGCTGCTGTTCGCTGCCATAAATTTCATTGGGAACTCGCCACAAATCCTCCCGATTGTAAAATACTTGCGGGTCTTCCATATGATAAGTTAGCAAGCGTTCTGATTGAATGCTTAACAAATCTACTGGATATCTGATATGTTTGCGGAGAGCCGGAGGCATTTTGTCTAGGGGTTTGAAAAGTCCGGGAAAGATAGCAATCCAACTGTTAATAATCGGATCGGAGGGATAGGCAACGTAGAAGTCAACAGACCCGTTGTAGGCATCAATCACTACTTTGACGGAGTTACGGATGTAGTTAAATTCATGATTACCCGGATCAGAATACGGATAGCGATCGCTCGCTGTATAGGCATCGATAATCCAGTAAAGATAGTTGGGATATTTATCAGTCGCCAAGGGTGAAGGTTTAATCTTGTTTCCATTTCCTTCTGTTTCTTTTTCTATATCATCATTGCTAAGATTGGCATTAGCTACTACTAAATACGGGTCGGAATCGTAGCGCAAAAAAGGAGCGATTGCCCGGACTCTTTTATTAATATTTCGTCGGTATAGCAATTTAGTTTCTGGCGTAAAATTGCTCGTCAGCGCCATTTGCCAATTTTTGAGATAATTAGCAAACAGCCAGCGCCGCCACATAGAACCGATCGCAATTCCGCCCCTACCGCTGTAAGTATTGTAAACATTTTCTTCGCCGCTGGGATAATCGAATTCTTTGACTTTTGTGGGCGTCATGGCGTCTGTATCGGTGATTTCGCCGTAGTAAATTCGCGGGTAGCCGATCGGAATACTGGCCCGAATTCGATCGCTGGTTATTTCCAAAGCAGTCTCTCCCTGCTGGGCGGCAACTCCAATATCTTTGACAAAATAATCGGGTAAACCGCCGACACCGACTGTATTTACCGGAGAAAGAGTAAAGCCGTAACCGTGAGTGTAAACCAGGTGCTTGTTCACCCAAGTTTGAGCTTCGGGGGCAACTGCTGTGTAATCTAATTCCCGCGCTGCCAGAAACACTTGTTGGCTTTCAGAATCTCCCTTTTTTGCTTTTTCATTTTTGATTGTGTAGCGCTCGATATCCGCATCAGGAAAGGTATAATAGGGTCTGATTTGCTGTAACTGTCGATTGGTTTGCAGCAGCGGCAGCTTGTCCCACAACCGGATGTTGCTAATAGTAAGTTTATTTTTTTCTAAGTCGGCATAAGTGAGTTTTCCGGCGGGATCGAATGTTTTTATTTCGATTTTTTTGAGGTCAAATGCTTCTTGACTAAAGGCAATGCTGCGCTGGATGTAGGGCTTTTCTCGTGCTAGTTCGTTGGGTTTAACTAGGAGTTGCTGCACAATTGTTGGCAGTAGGAAAGTTCCCAAGAAACTTAAAGTTACCCACGCTAAAATAATTTTTTTTATTAATTCATTTTTGATTTTGAAGGGGTAAACCTGGCACAGCATCAAAAGTGCGATCGCCACCGCTAAAATACTCAAAAATTCATAACAGGGCAGCCGCACAGTCACGTCAGCATAATTTGCCCCGTAACTAACGTCTCCCCGCGCATACAGCAATGCGTAGCGACCCAGCCAGTAGCGGAATGCCGCGGCTAGCATGGAAGCTGCACCCAACCCGTACAAGTGCCGCTGCTGCGATCGAGAAAACCCCAAAAATATCCCTTGACTCAGGCTATTTCCCGACAGCAAATATGTTAAAGCACAAGATACTAAACTGTACAAAAATACAACTGTCAGCCCGAATCCTAGCAAATCTAAGATTGGCAAAATAAATACATAAAAGCTAATATTTTGATTGAAAAGAGGGTCGGTTGTGTTAAAATTAATAGGGTGAAAATATTGCAAAACATTTGTCCAGCGACTGGCGACAATCAGCCCGATCGCCAAACTCAGAAAGAGGGCGATCCCCCGCATCCAAAAATCAGGCTTAATTACCACAGCTAACATTGCCCCCAGCAGCAAGCCCAACTGCCACCAGTGAGAAAATAGCTGGATCACTATTTGCTGGATTGACTCAATTCCCAACTGCAGGGGCGGTGGAGGTAAATTGTCAGCTATACCGAAATAGGTGATACTGCTTGCAGCTAACAGCCCGCAGTGAATTACTGTCCAAGTTGCGATCGAACTCAATCCGAATACCGTCAACAGCAGCCAGGAAAAAGTAATTTGGGATTTACCAACAGGTAATTCGTAATTCTTCCCCGTGTTGTTCGCCCTCAGTGAAGCGAATAGCGCCCCCGCAATCGGCGATTTTCTTTCCTCTGCGGGATGTTGCAGGCGGCGGGCTAAAGCTAAATTTCCGAGCAAAAAGACAGAAGAAACAGCAATTGCGATCGTCCCCAGCAACCCTTGAGTTTTCAGCTTTAAGAAAAAAACCTGAAGATATCCAACTTCCTGAAACCAGAGAATTTCTGCCGCCATGCGGGAGGCAAATTCAAAAACCAGCCACAGCCCTACAATACATAAAATTAATTGATAAATTCGCCTTCTTAAAGTCATAACAATGAGCTAGAAGTAGGGACTGTGCATTGCCCATCTCTGTCAACTTAACCCGAAATATCACTCTTAGACGTAAGTCCTAGGCTAATAGCTAAAGTCTTCGGTATGAAGAGTAATTAACTAATCACTTCTTCAATCCTATGCAATAAAACTTGAGCTTTGAGCCAGCGCTTGAAACCCTGTCTGACTGAGAGTTGAGTGCTAAGTTGACAGCAATGGACAAATGCCTAAGTCCCTACAACATATAACGTCTAATTAACCGAATGTGAATCGAAAATTGAATCGAAAAAACTCCAGCTAGCTGTACTGCTGATTGACATCCACATCCAAATTAAACAGTGTTTGCAAAGTTTGCATCGCTTGCCGCCGCGCCTCAATATCCTGCTGAGCGCGTAACTGTACCATCGGATCGTGCAAAATCTTATTCACAATCCCCCTTGTTAAAGATTCAATCACATCTTGATGTTTCTCCGAAAATTCCGAACCAAGACGCGATAAAGCTTTTTCTAACTCTTGTTCCCGAATCAATTCTATCTTATCCCGCAAACAGCTAATAGTAGGAACAGTTTCCAGACTGCGCCACCAGAGATCGAAAGCCTCTACTTCCTGTTCCAGCAAGCCCTGAGCTTCCATTGCCATTTTGCGACGGCTTTCGTGATTTTGAGCTACCACTGCTTTCAAGTCGTCCACATTAAACGATCGCACATTAGCGAGTTCATTCGCATCCGAGTCAATGTTGCGCGGCACAGAAATATCCACCAACATCAAAGGGCGATTCGGGTCTAAAACCGATTCCAATTTAGCTTTATTTAACAGTGGCTCGGTAGCTGCCGTACTGGTAAAAACCAAGTCAGAACTGGCAATTATCTGCATCATTTCCGAGAGCTGATACAGGTGCAATTCAGCATCTTTAAACTGACCGGCCAACTCCAGGGCGCCACGCACAGAGCGATTAACGATCGAAATATGGCTAGCTCCTTTTGAGAGCAAATGCTGTACCAAAAGCCGCGACATTTTGCCAGCACCAATAATTGCAATTTTGCTGCTTGCTAAATGCTGACCCTTCATTTGAGCCAATTCTGCAGCCGCCGAACTAATCGAAACTGCACCGGTACCGATGCTAGTTTCCGTGCGAACTCGCTTCCCTGCTGTGAGAGCTTGCTTGAACAAGCGCTCTAAAATTCTGCCTACACCTTTGTACTGCTGGGCTAGTTTGTGAGTTTGTTTCACCTGAGCCAAAATTTGTCCTTCTCCGAGCACCAAACTGTCGAGGCCAGAAGCCACTCGCATCAAGTGCATCACCGCATCTTCGTGCAGCAAAATAAACAGGTGAGGACGCAAAGACTGCAAAGGAACTTTACTGCATTCTGAAAGGAACTGAATAACCTCTCGTACACCCGGCTCCGACTCGCTGGTAACAATATAAATCTCTAAGCGGTTGCAAGTGCTGAGGATGGCAACCTCTTGAATGTGCGGGTAGCCGCGCAATTGGGCGATCGCCGCTTCAACTTTCTGTTCTGGAATGCTTAGTTTTTCGCGAACTTCTACCGGCGCTGTTTTGTGGCTGAGACCTACGACTGCAATATTCATATCTGTGATTTGTCACTATTTATTTCTTAGTTGTTAACAGTCACCTGCTATTAGTTCTTAGTTTATCGCTAATTGCTAATCATCGGTGACTGTTAACCGTTAACTGTTAATTGTTAACATTTAACTGTTAACCACTAACTAATCACTAATTCAATTGCAAAGATTTCGGCTGGTCAAACATATGGATTGTATCCACAAACCGAGCAGTTTTCGACTGAGAAGAAATTACCAAACTTTCAGTGCGAGCGCCACCGCCAAAGAAGCGAACTCCATCCATCAGCGTTCCGGGAGTAATCCCGCAAGCTGCAAACAGAACTGTTTCTCCAGATGCCAACTCTTCAGCATTGTAAATCTTGTCTGGGTCTGTGATGCCCATGTCTTTAAGTCGAGCGATATTGCTCTCTTTGCTTTCACCGATCAAACCAGTTTTTACAACAGCCGGATCGTAAATTAACTGCCCTTGGAAGTGACCGCCCAAGCAGCGCATTGCTGCTGCGGAAATCACACCTTCCGGTGCTGCGCCAATACCCATAAGTGCGTGGATGTTGGAACCAGAAAACGCGCAAGAAATCGCTGCCGAAACGTCGCCGTCGCTGATCAGCCGAACTCTTGCACCCGCTTGCCGAATTTCATTAATTAAATCTTTGTGTCGGGGGCGATCCATGACCACCACCACCAAATCTTCAATACTGCGGCCGAGACAATCAGAGATAATTTTGAGGTTTTGAGTCGGCGTTTTGCGAATATCTACATGATTCTTAGCAGCCGCAGGAGCAGCCAATTTGTTCATGTAGAAATCCGGTGCCGCAAACAAACCACCTTTTTCAGAGATTGCCAAAACTGCCATCGAACCGTTTTGACCGTAAGCGACCAGGTTAGTACCTTCGCAGGGGTCAACAGCGATGTCAATTTCGATCAATTCATCTATGTTGCAGACATCTTTGGCATCTTCGCGAGTACAAATACCTACTTGTTCACCGATGTAAAGCATTGGTGCGTCATCGCGCTCGCCTTCGCCGATCACGATGCGGCCGCGCATATGAATTTTGTTCATGCGCTCCCGCATGGCTTCTACAGCCACTCTGTCGGCTTCATCTTTCTCGCCTTTGCCCATCAAGCGAGCGGAGGCGATGGCTGCCTGCTCAACTACTTCGATAATCTCTAAACCGATTACATTGTCCACGAACTAGATCCTCTCAACTGCTGATGCGTGCCTTGTGCTCTTTTGCACTCCCAGCAATCAAGTTTATCAGAGGCGGGGATCTGTGCGAGCGCAAGCAGTGGCTTAGTTTGTGTTAACTTTTGCTTCTTTGAGACTGGGGCTGGAAAATCTGATCCCAACAAGCTCAAAGATCGATCGCCCCAATACTTCACTCTTGCTTGGAGGATCGCACGCTAGCCCCGTCTGAGCCCTAAATTCCGGACTTCAGAGGTTCCGAGGCAGCGAGCGGTTATCTCAGGCAACTTGTCATCCCGAATGCCGTTAAAGGTTTTATGATTAGTTTGCGATCGTACGATTTCTCAGAAACCCGGTTGCTAACCGGATTTATCGTTACTAAACCCAATATTTTGGTACAAACCGGGTTTCTGAGGGTAAGTCCTAATGATGACGAATCACATGGACAGCCGCCAATCGGGACGCACTAGACTTTATAAGCAGGAAGCAATAAAAAATGATGATGAAAGCCCAAGATATTATGACCACAGAAGTTGTTACCATTCGCGGTTCAGCAACTGTAGCTGAAGCAGTGGCGATGATGAATGATTTGTGTTTGCGCGCTTTAATTGTGGAACGTCGCCACGAACAAGACGCATATGGCATTGTCACGGAAACGGATATTGTCTATAAAGTAGCAGCCTACGGAGTAGACCCGAAAAAAGTCCGCGTCTTCGAGATTATGACCAAACCGTGCATCACGGTGAATCCTGACTTGGGCGTGGAATATGTGGCTAGATTGTTCGCTAATACCCGCATCCGTCGGGCGCCGGTGATTAAGGACGAGCTAGTGGGCATTATTTCGGTCACGGATATCTTGACAAAAAGCGATTTTCTTGAGAAGCCGAAGAGTATTTTATTTGACGAACAAATCGAACAGGCGATCGCAGATGCCAGAACTATCTGTGCCGAGAAAGGCGCTACTTCTAGAGAGTGCGCGGTAGCGTGGGATATTGTAGAGGAAATGCAGGCTGAGGCTTCTCACCAGCGATCGATGAAGCTTGAGAAAACGGCTTTTGACGAGTATTGCGAGGAAAATCCCGAGGCGGCTGAAGCGCGGATATACGACAGTTAATTTAGTCCTTAGTTATTAGTTATTAGTTATCAACTCTTATTTATGGATTGATAACTAATAACTAACGATCGGAAAGAGCTTTTTTTATGCGAGCCTCACGAAAAATAAAAATCTTAAGTGTTTGGCTCAGTCATACAAAACACGTTCAGCTTATTCCCGTCAAGATCGCGAAAATATCCCGCATAAAACCCCGGCAACACACCTCTTGGCCCAGCCGCTCCTTCATCCTTAGCCCCAAGTTCGATCGCTTTTTTATAAACTAAGTTGACTTTTTCTGGACTGTCAACTTGAAGAGCTATCATTACTCCATTGCCAACAGTTGCTGTGTTACCATCAAAGGGTTTTGTAATAGCAAGTGCTGGTCGCCCTGGAGAAACGCTCCATGCGATAAATCCGTCGAATTCCATGAATCGTCTAGCGCCAATTTCAGCAAGCAAAGCATCATAAAACTTGGCTGCCGTTTCAATATCGTTGGTACCGAGTGTAACGTATCCGATCATATTTTTTGTCTTCTAACTGATGTTAAGATAAAAAAATGTTTGAGCAAATAACAATTGAGTTAAACTGATCCTTAGCCCACTAAAGCTACAGCTCAAACATCATTTTAGATCATAACTCAAACTATCTCGGTTTTGTCCGATCCAATGATTTATTCCCGATCGCTAATACATTCGGGACTGTCTCTACTTGGACTGTTGACGATCGCACTTACCGCCTTTGCTTTCATGGCTTCCGAAGCATAGGGCTTTAACAATGGCAAAACTTCCTGAGCATTTTTAACAGCAGGATCTAGCCACTGTTCCCAATTGCTGTCGGGAAGGATCACAGGCATTCGATCGTGCATTGGCTGCACTGTTTCGTTAGCATCGGTAGTAATTATAGTGCAAGATACAATGTTTTCTTTTTCGGGAGATTCCCAATTTTCCCACAAACCGGCAAAAGCAAAAGGTTCGCCGTCTGCCTTTTGAAAATAGTAAGGCTGTTTGCTCTTTCCTTGCTGCTGCCATTCGTAAAAACCATCAGCGACTATCAAACATCGCCTGTGCTTGATGGCGCTGCGAAAAGCAGGTTTTTCGGCTACAGTTTCCGATCGCGCATTGATCATCTTGCTGCCCATTTTCATGTCTTTTGCCCAACTTGGAATCAAACCCCAGCGCATAAATTGAAACTGTCGCTGCATTTGCTTTTGAGAAACTGTTACTGTGGCAACTGATTGAGTTGGGGCGATATTGTATCGCGGTTTGATGTCGGGAACTTCCGACAGTTTGAAGAACTCGGCGATGATTTGACCTGAAGTAGTTAAAGTGAATCTTCCGCACATAATTTATAGTTGGTATTAACGCGGTTTTCTTTTAATTCCCGCAGTCCAGTATTGGTCGGGTTATCGACAGTCCGGCAGGGGTTTAAACGCCTGCATCAAAGCTCAAGTCGGTTAAAACAGACTGGAAATACGATCTCAATATCTATCTATTTTAGTCCTCTTTTAGAGGGCTTTAGCTATGAGATAGGGGTTAAAAACCCCTGTCGGATTGTCGGACTAAACCGGGCGGGCGGGACACTGCACAATAAAATTCCTTCTTTGTGGAACAGGCATCTTGCCTGTTCTTTGGATTTACCGTTGGGTGGGGGCGGGTTTTCGAGATGATTGGTTTTAGGGAATTATTTTTGGTAAAACTCATCCCTACGAGACACTGCTAAATTGTGGAATATTCGCCGACAACCATTCGACGCGCAACTTTTCAATAGCTAATTCTTTGAATTTAGCTTCTACTTCAATCCAAGGAGCTTGATAATAGCAATTAGGCATTTCTGTAATTAAATCGCTGTGGCGTGGATCGGTAAAAAACTCTTTTCCATTCGATATGTGTACTAATTGCCATTCAGGAACAGACCAAGTTGTGCGGGCTGCTGCGAGCATTTCGGCCACACTCGGATCGTCGTAAGTTTCTAAATGTTCGTGAATGACGTGGTGGTGGGCGTCAAAAACCATTGGTACGCCGGTATCGAGACAAACTTCTAAAATTTCCGAGGAACTGTAAGCGTATTCGTCATTTTCAAAGGTTAAGCGCGATCGAATTGATTCGGGTAAATCGCGAATGACTGACTTGAGTTGCGAAGTGCGATCGCTCTTGCCGCCGTGAATGTTCATCAATGCCTGGGGCGATCGGGGCTGTCCCAACATATCTAAAATTAAAGCATGAGTGGCGAGAATTTTAATGCTGTTTTCAACCACAGAAAGCTTGTCGGAACTGAGCACGACAAATTGATCGGGGTGGAGTACCAAGCGGATGCCCAAAGAGAGGGCGCGATCGCCGATATTCCGCAATTCTTCAGCCATCGAGTGTAGCACTGCTTCCCCCAAATCTGTATCTGCAAAAGGGAACAGTGCAGAAGTCATGCGGTAGAGCTTAATCTGATTAGCTGAACAGAAGTCGATCGCTTTGTCAAGTCGTTTTAAGTTGTCTGCATACAATTCGCGCAACACTTTTTCTTGTTCAGTTTCCGAAAGCTGTAAAAGTCGCTTCCGGGTGACAGTGCGAAAGCGCACTGCATCGGATGTTGTAATGCAGACCAATCCCAATTCCGGTAATTTTTCCTGTTCCACTACTTGGTTAATCCCGCTCATTTAGCAATAATCCCTAACTTTAATTTTATGTTAAATATGTTTTTCGTAAGGACTTGAGTTTTTAGTCTTGAAGTTTTTAGGTACTACTGAACCTGCCTAAAGAGTCCGGCAGAGATTGAAATCGCTGGCGGACTCTGGAAGTGCAAGATGTAATTAGTACAAACCTAATTTTTATCAAACCTCTAATCAACCGCGTTGCAGATAGCATATCGATGCCAATTTAATCGATATAACTATTGCTGTTCTTCGCGAGAATCAGCCTCTTCGTGGGGCCGCGCGGTGGCAACAGGATTTTCCATTGCTTCGTTATGGAACGGATAACCGGATGTTTCTTGATTTAGCGGATCAGCGGGTTGGTCTTCAGGGGATGTAATTTGACCGTTAGTGTTGGTATTGGGTTTTGTGGAAGAGCCTTTATGGCTGGCGTGACCGCTGCTCATTTTTTTTTCCTCAATTAGGTTTATGGAACAATTTCTAGCTTAGACTTAGCTGCTGCGGGCGATCGCCTATCTTAAGTCAGAGATGTTGCTTAACAGTTGAGGATGCTATAGCCTTTCTTGGCAACAGTACGGTAGATAGGGAAACCGCAGATTAAGGCAGATAAACACAGATTAACGCCGATAATTTCAAGATATCTCTGCGAATGGCAATCCGATCGGGAATTGGTCGCCTGTGTACCTCACTAAAATTGAGAAAGGCTATATATCTCATGATTTTCCCCATTTCTCCTTGACAATTAACTCCGCAAACGGCCGGAGCGCATAATGCTAATAACTAACCACAAGCCCAAAAAACTCGCTGCCCCAAACAAACCAGTGCTCAGAAAAGATAGCTGAGGAGTTTGTGCGTTAGAAGAAATAATTGCTGCCCCTACAATCAGCGAACCCACGACAATACTAAAAGAAAGTCTGTTCGCAGAATCCCCCAGAGTGCGACGCAGCGGGTCGAGTTCTTTTAGGGTCAAGTTCCACTTTAAAGTTTCCGAAGTAACTCGGTCTAAAAGCACTTCCACCTGTCGCGGAGATTGCAAAGATAAGCTTTTGAGATCCAGGGCAGTTCTCAGCAGAGCTTGGATCGGATCGTCTCCTAATAACTGACGCCGAAACATATCGGTCATCAGCGGTTTGACCTGCTCTACAATATTAAATCGGGGATTAAAAGAGCGCGCCAGTCCTTCCAAATTAGCTAGAGTTTTTGCATACAAACCGAGATTGCTGGGCAGTCGAATTTTATTTTTGCGGGTGATTTCCAGCACCTCATAAAAAATTTCCGACAAGTTCATTTGCGACAAGCTCACATTGTAATACTTGCGTAGCATTCGAGCCAAATCGTTTTCGAGATTTGCTAAACTTTTCGGCTGAGCAAATTCTGCCATTTCCAAAGTTAATTGAGCGCAGCGCTGAGCATCTAAATCCACAATTGCCAGCAACATTTCGGTCAAATTCTGCTGAGTGCGCGGGTCTAATCTGCCGACCATGCCGCAGTCTAGCAGGGCTATCCGGCCATCTTTGAGATAAAATAAATTGCCGGGATGCGGGTCGGCGTGAAAGAATCCGTCGATGTACAACTGCTGGAAGAAAACGCGGCAAAGCAGCGTTGTAATTTCTTCGCGTTCGGCATTTATATCTCCTTGGTGGCGAATTCCTTGCAAATCGCCTAACAAAATCGGGACTCCGTTCAGCCACTCCATTACTAAGAGTTTTTTTGTAGTTAACTCCCAGTTAATTTCTGGTAGGACAACTTGTGTGGGGTCAAACCATTTACTTTTAGATAAATTGCGGCGCAGTTCGTCTGTGTAGCTGGCTTCTTGAATGAAGTCTAGTTCTGCACGCAGGGCGATCGCAAATTCTTCTGCTAAGGCGACAATATCGTATTGTTGACCGAAGTCTGTGAGCATGACAAGTTCTGCCAAACCTCGGAGTACGGCGATGTCTTGTTCGATGACAATCTCAATACCGGGACGCTGAACTTTGAGGGCGACTTCGCGGCCGTCTTTTAAAGTAGCTTTGTGGGTTTGGGCGATCGAACCGGCGGCGACGGCTTCGGTGTTAAATTTGGCGAAGGTATTTTCGAGAGATTGTGTGAGTTCCTGGCGGACGATTGCTTCTACTTGTGACCACGGTACGGGCGGTACTTCCGCTTGTAGCGTGGAGAGGATTTCGATGTAGCTGGCCGGTAAAAGGTCGGGACGGGTGCTCAGCAATTGTCCCAATTTGACAAATACTGGGCCTAATTCGACAAGGATGTTGCGGAGAACTGCTGGAGTTGGGAGACTGGGTGCGTCGGTTTTGCGGCCGGTTAGGAGGCTTTTCATGTAGTCCCAACCGTTGCGGAAGACGACCTCTAGAATTTCTCCTTTGCGAGAAGTGTTTTGAACTAGGCTAAACAAGGGGCCTCCGGGTCGATCGGGTTTAAGGGCTATATAACTACTAGGATAGCGCTGTTGACCGGGCTGACCAGTGTCTTGGGGAATAACTTGGGCGAAAGGGTGCGATTCCCTACGGGATAGCTTCGCTTCACGAATTTTGGGGTGTGGGGGCGATCGGTTTTTGGCTTTGGCATTACTCCTCATCGTAATATACATTTAAAGCAGACATAATATTTTTATAATTAAATTTATTGATGCAAAAAAATAATTATATATATGTAAAGTAAATATTCAGATTTAGAAACTGGTCAAAAACATGAGTGCAGTTGATGGAATATTTACAATTCCTGACTGGATTAATCAAGGTTTAGAAAGTGGGAAGTATGTACGAGTTGGCAGTGTGATTCGGGATGCACAGAAGCAGCCGCCTGAAATAGTTGCTATGTGGCGTGAAGTAAACCCTAATCTTTCTCAAGTATTAAGCCGAGTATCTCAGTGTGGTTCTGTTGCGAGTATCCTCACTTTAGCTGTCTCATGTATAGGATTTAGTGTCGTACTACAGCGGTTAGAAGAAATTGAACAACGCTTAAAGCGAATTGAGCATAAAATAGACGTAATTTTTTATGCTGATTTCCGTGCCGCTCTCCAATCAGCACACAATGCCTTTACAATGAAAAATTATGATAACCGCATAGCATTTGCAATCCAGGCTGTTTCGGGATTCAACAATGCTCATAGAGATTTACAAAGATTACCCTCTTACAGCATTTGATAATCTGATACAGGTTGCCGATGAATATCTTTCTTCTTTGTTGTTAGCTTAGGTAGCTAAAATCATTTGCTACTTATAGTTAGAATAAATTGAATGGCACAGGATTGTCTATAGAAGGTAAAAAATATTTTGCATCCCCTACTTGTAAAATATATTGAAAAGATGTTGCCCCATGTCGATTCCGCAGAGTGGAATAAGTTGATTGAGAAACAGCCTAAAGTATTTTTACCAGAAAGCGACTGGCGATTAAATAAAAGCCCTATCAAGTGGGAACAATTGTGATATCCCATTTAGACAGGATTTCGGAGCGATGCCAGAACCGGAGGTACTGTTCTAGTTCCTGAGATGGAGCCTTAATCCCCTTTTCATAGGTCGTTTCTAGCAAATATACAATTGGTTTGAGTTTCTTCCACGTCATATTTGCAGCCGAGTTGATCGAGTAAGGCAAACGAGAACTGTCTGGCACTGAGTATCATGGTCATCT
This sequence comes from Microcoleus sp. Pol1C5, assembly GCF_036701115.1. Taxonomy (NCBI): domain Bacteria; kingdom Bacillati; phylum Cyanobacteriota; class Cyanophyceae; order Oscillatoriales; family Microcoleaceae; genus Microcoleus; species Microcoleus sp. Pol1C5. Next base: position 117,563 of record NZ_JAUBQE010000007.1, read on the forward strand.
GCTGGGATTGGTTCTAAACTTCTAGCTTTGCCGCCTCTGGATACAATACCCGTCTTGACTTTGGCTTTACTATTTCCCAACCAGTCTATAAATTGAAGTGATTGATTTGATAAAAAAGAACATTTGCTCTTATGAGTGGAGCTTGACTAAAGTAAAGGCATCAAAGAAAAACGCCAGCGAACATTAACCAGTCAGCTTCAACTAGACATTCACCCGTGAGGTTTGCCATGAAATCCACTCTATCCAACAGCGTTAACGCAAAAAGGAAAACCGCCAGCCATCAAAGACCTTTACAGCTTACGCCTCAAAAACCAGAGGAAAAAGCCTTGACTCGCGGACAGCAGTTAGCAGATACCCTAGCAGCGAAAGTGGGTTCGTGGCCCTTTTTGATTGGACAGACAGTAATCCTCGCCGGGTGGGTGGGCGCGAACCTGACACCGGGCATTCCTCACTGGGATCAGCAGCCCTTCATCCTGCTCAACTTAGTATTCTCCTTTGCCTCTGCTTACACTGCACCGATTGTGTTAATGAGTCAAAACCGCCAGTCGGATGCCGAACGCGAACAAAATCTCTACAATCATCAAGTTAATCTCAAAGCCGCTCACGATGTGGTACTACTGCACGAAAAGCTCGATCGATTAAGCCACGACATTCCTGACTTAATGGAAAAGCTCAATCAGCAACAGCAATCTGTCAGTCCCATCAAAGAGATGGTGATGCCAGCCCCCGTTAAGGCAATTACCGAAGGTAATGAAGCAGCTAAGCTGTCTGTTTCTGATCAGAAGCAGAAGGCTGAGGTTCCCATACTGCTTCCCCAAGTATTTAAATCGAACTTTTACTCATCAAAATATGCAGAAGTTATGCCAATTTCACTTCCAACTCAAAAGCCCTCTACACATTCGGTATCCGCGTTAACCTATTTCAAGCTGTGACAAGCGACGTTACTAACCAGTGAATGAGAGCGTCAGTCTCGCCAATCTGTTAAGTAACAGTTTTAACCTAAAAAAAACCTATAAATCAATTAATCTCCGGCCCTATTCCAGGCATATTCACATCACAATCTAGGCAGTTAGATATGAACCCCTTCCTTACCGCTATTTCCACAGGTCTTACAGCTTTCGCAGCCACAAATTTAGATGATATTGTCATCTTGCTGCTGTTTTTCTCCCAAGTCAATGCTGTTTTTAGACGGCAACACATTGTTACAGGACAATATCTTGGGTTCGCAGCACTGGTGCTGCTTAGTCTTCCTAGCTTCTTTGGCTGTATGATGGTGCCGCGCCCTTGGGTGGGGATGTTGGGGTTAGTACCAATTGCCATTGGAGTCAGCCGCCTGCTAAATCGAGATACAGAGGCTGAGGATGAAAATACAGCTACAGATTCGCCTCCCTCCACTATCTTTGCTAGTCTTTTATCCCCACAAACTTATAGCGTAGCTGCGGTGACATTTGCTAATGGAGGTGATAATGTGGGGATTTATGTCCCGTTGTTTGCTAACTGCACTTGGGATAGCCTGCTAGTGATTCTGAGCGTCTTTTTCTTGCTAGTGGGTGTCTGGTGTTATGTGGCCTATCAACTAACTCGCATGAGCGCGATCGCGACCCTACTTGTCCGCTACGGTAATTCCCTTGTTCCCTTCGTTCTAATGGGTCTGGGTACGCTGATCCTGCTCGATAGCCATACTCTAGAAGATCGCGGTTTAACGTTAGTTACTGTAGCTATCAGTTGCTTGTGGCTGCTGACATTGCTTAAAGACAGTTATCAATCGTTAGAGACTGCACCTCAAGTCGAAAAATTTGAGGTAAACTAGGGTTCAAGTTTCCTCCACTTTGCTGAAGTTGAAAAATAAATAATTTATAACTTCAGCAAAGTGGAGGGGTTTTCTAAGAACAAACTCTGATTTATTACACAAAGGACAACAAAAATGAGCAAGTTTTTCAAAGTAATTCTGGTGGCTTTAGTGCTTTTCGTAAACCTAGCTGTAGCTCAGCCTTCTTTGGCCGGCAAGGATTTCACAAAAGGAGCTGACTATGCGGAAGTGACACAGGAATTGAATCAACTTTTGTCAGCCCAGAGCGACCCTTCGACTGCGGGTTATACGCCTGAACAGTACCAACAGCGGTTGTCCGAATTGCAAATGCAGAAGTACGTGATTGAAACTGCTAAAAAGCGGGCTCAGTGCCGTAATGCAACCGGGCAAACGCTGGCAGTTTATGCTAATAAGCCGAAAAAATTGCCGACGCAACTTTATTTCCTGGCAGCCGGTGAGATTACAGATGATGATTGGGATTGCGATGGTATTTACGTGCCAGCAGGGACTCAAGCTACTTTAGGCCCGGTGGCTGAGCCAGTTTCTTTGGCTGAACCGGTTGCTATTAAGGTTGTAGATGGTACGCAGCTAATTGCTACAACGAATGCAGCAACGGGTGGTATTCAATTGAATGTTGCCCCTGCGAAAGTTTTTAAAGCGGGTGAGACAACTTGGACTCTGCCCTCGTTTTCTCAGGCCCAGATTAATGCACAAGTTCCTACGCCGGAACTGATTGATTAATCCTTCTTGAGGAACGGTTAATAGTTGGGGGCTTGGGAAAAAATAAAGTCCCAGGCAGAATAGAGGAGAGGCAATGCCACGATTGGCGATTGCCTCTCCTCTTTAGATCGCAAAAAAGCCAGTTGTATTTCCTTAAAGATTACGATTAGGAGGTTTTTTCAATGATATGGCTAGTTTTACTAGATGTTAAAAAGTCGGATTTTGACAATTTGTAGAACTTGCTGCGTTCATCAGATGAGTTTAGCTTAATGGCAGAGAATGGTGAATATTACCTAACCTCTTCGCGCTGGGAATTACTAACGAATCACTCTGCTGTATATTTGGAAGCTACTAAACCTCTTCAAGATATAAGTGCTATTGCAAGGATTCATTTTACACGTTTTCCACTTCTTAAGCCTGATATCATCTGCGAAGTTGATGAAGAAGGTAACCACCGTCAGAGGTGGGTTGCGCTTTCAGCCACAATTAGCGTGGATTCAAGTTCTTTTTCTATCCAACTAGAAGGCGGTCAAGATATAATCCGTAATTTAGAGTTTGAATCCTGGAGGAAGCTGGCAGAAGAAGACGAGATAGTTAAAAATGTTTTCAGACAAATTACGGACTTTGAACATAACTGGATTAATCTTTACAAAGTTTATGAAGTTGTCAATAAAGATGCTGGTAAAAAAAAGATTGAACAGTGGATAACTAAAGATAAGATTAGCCAATTCACGCATACTGCTAATAGTCAAAGCGCAATTGGTGATGATGCACGGCATGGTGTCGATAAGCACGCTCCACCAAAAGAACCTATGTCACTATACAAAGCAGATGCTTTAATTATGACTCTGCTACAAAAATGGCTTCAGTGGAAGTGCGAACAACAAAAGTAGAAGAGTAAAGTACGACACAGATTAAGAAACGAAATTCGGACTCAAGGCTGATTAATTCTTTGTGGATTCGCCTGCCCAATCTGTGCCGTACTTACATCACAACAAATCTTTCAATTTCTCATCTTCTCCCAACACTTTAATCACCTGTTTAATTTCCTGCGTCCTATCTTTTTTCACAATCAAAGTTACGTTGCCATCTCTGACAACTACCACATCTTCTAAACCAATGGTGACAATCACTTCATTCTCATCCGCTGCATAAAAAATGCCGCCTTTGGTGTCAATTCCGACGTGTTTTGCTAACTCGACATTCGGTTTGTCTCCTTGCAGCAAACGACCGATCGCATTCCAATCTCCCAAATCGTCCCAGCTAAAGCCTACGGGCAGAACACAGGCTTTTTGCGTCTTCTCCATCAGGGCGTAATCGATGCTAATTTTGGGTAATTCCGAGTAAGCCTGTGCGCCTTTTGCTTCCAAAGCTGCCATCATTTCCGGTACATGATTTCGCAATTCTGTCAAGACTGTGCCAACTCGAAAGACAAAAATTCCGCCGTTCCAACTAAAGTTGCCACTGGCTACAAATTCTTCAGCAGTTGTGCGATCGGGCTTTTCCGTAAACCTCGCCACCCGATAGGCCGGAAAACCCCCAAAACTGCCAATTTCCTCGCCTTGTTCGATGTAGCCGTAGCCGGTGGAAGCATAACTCGGTTTTACTCCCAAAGTGGCGATCGCACTTTCCTTTCTCGCCAACTCGGCCGCCGCCTCCAAAGTCTTGACAAACTCATCGGGTTCCCCAATCCAGTGATCCGCCGGGAAAAAACCCACCACCGCATCCTCACCGTAACGCTTGGCAGTTTCTATAGCAGTCCAGGCCACCGCCGGCGCAGTATCCCGGCCCTCCGGTTCCGCCAGTAAATTCTCAGGGGGTAAAAGCGGCAACTGTTCGCGGACTCCCGCAGCCAACATTTCCGACGTTACCACCCACAAATCGTCCCAGCCGTTACCTAATGTTAATAGTCTTTCTGCTGTAGCTTGCAGCAAACTCTTGCCGCTACCGTCGAGACTCAAAAACTGCTTGGGGCGCTGCTTGCGGCTGAGAGGCCAGAAGCGTTCGCCTTTACCGCCGGCGAGTATTACGGGAATTAAGGTTTTGGTCATGGTTTGAAGTTTAAGGGTTCTGATCTATTTTGCTCGACAGCTTATAATTATGAAGAGAATTGTGGCTGTGTGCGGGTTTTGGGGACGACTTATATTTTTGGGAAAATTGCGTCTGTTGCTGGGTGTAAAATTTGAGGGGTTAATTTTGTCGGCTGTAATCCAATTTCTGTAAGGGCTTGATGCCCATTTCCGGACAGGTTTGAGACCTGAAGAAGCGATCGCCCTGACTTGCCGGAAAATACCTAAATCCCTATCTAGGGCTTGAAACAGAAGCAGGATGGAAAGATCGACGATCGCACTCAGAAACCGGGTTTTTTTGCAAGCATACTTCCGATCCCCCACAAACAGCAAAAAACGCGCCTTCTTTGATTTTGATGCCTATTCCTCTTAATATCCTCAAAACTCAGCCACAATTAACCCAAAACCCTATCAAGGATTTTTTGTCACTCGATCGATCCAACTTGCATAAAATGATACCCGCGTGTCGCCGGAAATTTCCCCAAAACTGCCATTATCGTCAATTTTATCAAAATCGCTGATGTTTGTTTTGAAAAATCCTCGATCGCTATAACCCCAAGAACTAATCCCCGCAATCTTCCCGTCAACAAACGAAGGCCCGCCCGAATCTCCGCTAGCCGTAGCTATCTCATTTTTCCCCAAACCGCGATCGCGCAACCTCGGAAAATGCCTCCCCAAAGCATCGTGTTCGCTAGTTCCCGCATCAAAATCAAAGATTAATTGACTTCCCAAAACCAATTCCGACATATCTGATTCTGTAGCATCTTTCAAAACATCAATTAAAGCATCATACCGATTCTGTCCGCTATATCTTTTCGCCTCAGAATTTGAATTTTCATCTTGTCCCTTTGCACCTAAACCGATATACCCGTATCCAACTTTTGTCAATACTTTCCCCACTTCATTTTTGTTTGTATTTATCTCGTACTGTTCGATCATTGGCGGCGCGACCCTTTTCAGCTTTAAAATAGCAATATCGTTGCCAACTTCCGATTCGTAACCAGTCCAGCCCGGATGGATATAATATTTGCTAACGGGGATGCTAACTTCACCTCTAGGCAATTTAAAAATTGCTTTAATTGCCGTTTCAGCAGGAACCTTAACTCCACCTTCATTCAGACAGTGGGCCGCCGTGAGAACGTACAACCCTCCCGTTAGCAGCGAACCACTACAGGAAGCCGAATCGAGATAGGCGACGCCTGTATATTGATTTAAAGCTAAAGGTTTGCGGGAACTGCTGTCAGGAAAAGCGCTAATTATCGATCGCCCAACTCCGGCAGTTTCTAAAACTAAAAATACCGTCACAACCGCGATTAATAATATTTTGATTCCTGACTTCATTTTTGATAGTGCATTGGTTGTAGAGCTGAGCGAGACCTGACTTGTTCAATAAGTCGGGTCTCGCGACTATTTCGTTTGTTGAAATTAGCTTACTTATTGCAACATTTTACTTCGATAATTCGACATTAAGTTCGTTGACAACGCGGCGTTTTAGCGGGATTGATTTTTCACGGGGCAGCAAATCAAATACTTTCCGGAAGGCATCATCTACCTGTTCAAATGGTATTTGTCCTTTCTCATTAAAAACTACTTTTCCCGATTGGTCGAGGATGAGAGTTTGAGGTACGAAACCTTCGTAATAATGGCTCGGTTCGGTGAGTTCCGGTGACGGTTGGGGAGGCAAAGAGTCAACTGTTATCGGCATAAAATCCGCTTCGCGGCCGTAAAATTCCTGAAGTTGAGAGACGACGATCGCATATTGCTTGGAGTCGCTGCTGTCGTCAGTGTAAAACACTAATAATACGGGTTTATGGCGTTTGAAAGAATCTGCAAGCTTGACTTTAGGAGGAACTAGGGAACCGTTACCTGCGTAGAGGGCATAAATAGTGCCGTCGAAGCGATCGTCTGTGAGAGTTGCGAAGGCTGGTGGCGTGCCGGTTAGCAGTATCAAGCTAAGTGCGATCGCCACTGTTAAAAGACAGGCTGACAAGATTCGCTTCAGCAAGCCCAGGCCAGAAGCAGGAGTAACAAGTGAATTTTTGTTCTCAGGAAATATCATAGGTTGTTGGCAGTTGCTGTAAGGAAAGCGAAATCAAATGCAAAAACTTTCCTAATTGTATCAGCAACTGTATGCAAATGTTCCTGAGTAGGTTAACGTAGTTTCGGATAGAGTATGATAATTTGCTTGTTGTAGCGCTCGACACGGTGATTCTACTGATCCAAGAACACTATTTGCGATCGGTTTTTCAGGAGTGGGCTGGAAGTGTCCGCGCCACAATAGAATTTATTTGTTGCACGCTGGGCTTCTAGCTTCTGAGAATGATGCAAGATGTTAAATCCAATTGATAATTAGAAACTGACAACTGGGAACTAATCACTAATGATAGCTTTGCTTGACACACTCCTCGCCCAAACGCCCGCTGCTGATGTTTCCGGGCTCGCTCAAATCAATCTGTTGCAAGCGATTATTTTAGGAATTGTACAAGGATTAACCGAGTTTTTGCCTATCAGCAGCACCGCTCATTTAAAGGTAGTGCCGATCGTCCTAGGATGGGGCGATCCGGGGGTTGCTTATACTGCTGTAATTCAGTTGGGCAGCATTGTGGCAGTGCTTTGGTATTTCTGGAAAGACTTGACAACTATCACTTTGGGTGCTGTAGATGCCGTGATGCAGCGCAACTACAAATCGCAAGAGTTTCAAATAGCCCTGGGAATTGTTTTGGGAACAATACCTATACTCTTTTTTGGGCTGCTAATCAAGGCATTGGTTCCAGATTTTGATCGCTCGCCGCTCAGGAGTTTGGCCAGCATCGCCATTGCTTCGATCGTCATGTCGCTGCTGTTAGCAATAGCAGAAAAAACTGGCAAGCGCAATCGCACTTATGAAAAGTTAACTGTCTCAGACGGCATTTTTATGGGATTAGCTCAAGCAATAGCCTTGATTCCGGGGTGTTCGCGATCGGGTTCCACTCTCACAGCAGGATTGTTCATGGGATTGGAAAGATCCGCCGCCGCGCGATTTTCTTTTTTATTAGGAATTCCGGCAATTACTCTGGCTGGATTAATAGAATTAAATGGTGCTTTGGGAGAAGGAATCAGCGATGCTGGAGTTGCAGCTTTGATAGTGGGAACAATTTCGGCATTTGTGTTTTCTTATTTGTCGATCGCGTGGTTGCTCAAGTTCCTGCAAACTCAAAACACCTGGGTGTTTGTGTGGTATCGGCTGGCTTTTGGCGTGGCCATTTTAACGGCGATCGCAGGTGGGGGGCTGAGAAATATTTAAAACACGACTAACTTGAACCTAATTATAGCCCTTCTCAAGGGCAGTGAGGTATGTCCGGTAATGGGTAAGAAAGCAATCGCTCGCCCTAGCACCTTACTCACACTTTTTTGTCCTATATATGCCCTCAGAGCTGCCACTTAAGAAGCATGAGAGTTTAAGGCTTTGACAAAGGGATATTCGGCTCTCAACGCTGTATTGTGACGATACATATCTTTTTGTTCCACACCTCGGTTGCCTATCCAAAAACGGACACATTTGTGGCGGACAAACTGAGCGGTTTTAATCGCTTCGTCTGCAGCGTATTGAGTTGTTTTTGCCTTAGCCTTAAACTCTAAAACTCTCATTGACGTGGAAAAACTTTACCAGAGAAAATTGGTTTAAAGCGTCTCTCCGATAGGCAGAAATTAAAAGAAGACTATTCATTACTCCCATCCTCTTCCAGGTAGATGTCGCTATCAACTGTCAACTGTCAACTGAAGTAATTATTGTAGTATAGAAAAGCCGTTAAGTTAAGAATGAGGCTTGTATCCTATTAATTTCGGTAACGCCAAAAGGAGAGTGGCTGTGAAAAAAGTAGCAGTATTTAGCAACGCTGGAGGCGGTAAATCAACTCTCAGCAAGAGATTATCGGACATCGCTAGGTTGCCGGTTTACGTCTTGGACAAGATTAAATATCGATCGGGCGGCGTTGAGACCTCACAGGAAGACTAGAATCGCGCCCATCAGGAAATTTGGCAGACTGACAGATGGATTATTGACGGGTTTGGTTGCATGGAAACCGTCTGGCTGCGACTTGATGAGGCGGATACTCTGGTTTATGTCGATCTACCGCTATACGTGCATTTCTGGTGGGTGACTAAACGACTGATCTCAGGTCACTTTAAACCGCCCGAAGGCTGGCCTGAAAATAGTCCAATATTAAAGAGTTCGATTAGCAGCTACCGCGTGCTTTGGTTGTGTGACAAATATTTGACTCCAAGATATCGCGAATATATTGATCGGGCGCGAAGTGGCAAAAGTGTTGCTCACATTAGATATAATGAACAGATTTGGCAATTTTTTGAGTCTATTGAAAATGAGACCAAGATTAAAGATGGTGAACTGATATAATCAACTTAATGATGACTCAGTTACGGTTCACATTAATACGATTAATTTATGGAAGCCACACTGGAAGCTAAGTTGTGATGCCGATCGAGAGATGGCTGCAACTACCCGCCAAGCTGTACAGGAAAAAATTGCAGGCGATCGCACGTTAATGTTTGCCTATCATTTTCCCTATCCGGGAATTGGACATTTGCGCGCGGGCGACCGGGGTGGATTTGATTGGCAACCCGTCAATTGGCAATTTGAAAGTTAATTCTGCTTGCGGAAGTCATGCGTAAGTTATTGACAACTACTAACCTTTGCCGTTAGACAGTTTCATTGTAATCTATAATCGAGCAGTAAATTCTTGCTAAGAAATGCTGTAGAGCGAGGATAAAAAATTATGCAGCAACAGAATTGGCAACCACCAGAATATATCCAACTCAAGGGTCAATTTGTCACGCTGAAGCCCCTCGTTCCACCAAGAGATGTAGGTGAACTCTATTCGATCTCGCATGGCACTCCTGAAAAGCAAGCGGTGTGGAACTATCTGTTCTATGGTCCGTTTGAAAGTCCCTCTGCCATGCAATACTGGATGGAAAGAGAAATGATTGGTAAGTCAGATCCTTTGACTTGGACAGTCTTTGAAAACTCCAGTAATACTCAAGTGGGGATTGTCGCATTACTAGCGATCGTTCCCAATCACAGTCGAGCAGAAATCGGTCATGTGTGGTTTAGCCCTGCTGTACATAAAAGTAAAGTTAATACAGAGTCACAGTTTTTATTACTTCAGCATCTTTTTGACGGCCATTCATACCGTAGAGTTGAGTGGAAATGCGATGCACTTAATCATGCTAGCCGAACTACAGCCGCCAGAATGGGATTTCTCTATGAAGGGCGTTTCCGACAACATATGATTGTGCGTGGCAGAAATAGGGATACTGATTGGTTTGCAATGACAGACAAGGAGTGGGGACGCTGTAAAGTGAATTTTGAAAAGTGGCTTTACTCAAACGAAAAACTCTCGTTGATGGAACTCAACAATGGCTGAAGTTAACTTGGAATTATGATGAGGAGTTCTGGCACTATAATATATAGCAGTTTTCAGCTATTGGTACAGAGAAACCGGGTTTCTGGGGTGTGCTTCATAAACTTGGAATCTGTTATATGCTACACCCACTATCACGATTCGGCTTTCGCCGACGCTAAGCGATGTCTACCGAAACATTAGTTAACTGGCTCGAATCGAGCACCGAATTAGGCATATTATCCCGCGAGATTTTACAGGCGATCGCAGGTGAAATGGAAATGGCAACTTTTCCCGCCGGATTTCGAGTGGTAATTGAAGATACGCCTGTCACTAATCTCTATATTTTAGAACGGGGACAAGCCGATCGCTACCGCAGCAAACAACCGGGATTAATGTGGGCGAGTAGTTTGTTGCCGGGGGCGATCGTGAATTTATCTGCCCTGCAACGATCGCAACCTGCAGATAGTCGAATTATAACTCGGACAGAATGTCAATTTTGGGTAATTAGTGCCGATCGCTGGCGTGGTTTGCTAGAAAGATATCCACGTATCGCCGAAGCCTACGCTCAACGTTTGGCGGCGAAATTAGAGCAGCTAGAAGCAGAAATTGCCTACGAACGAGAGCGTCAAAATGCCCTCCGCAGCTATCTAGTACCTAGGGCGAAACGGGGAGTCATTGGCAATAGTCGTTATGCAGTGAAATTGCGCCAACAAATTCGCACGGCATCGAGTGACAGCCGATCGGTATTAATCTCTGGCGAACCTGGTTTAGAAAAGGATAATTTAGCTGCTTTAATTCATTTCGGTTCCCATCGCCGCAACGAGCCAATTATTCAGATTAAAAGTGCTTTACTTCAGAGCAATGGAGCGGAATTATTCGGGCGGTTGGGCGGCAAACCGGGGTTATTGGAATGGTTGGGAGAAGGGACGTTAATTTTAAATGACGTGCAAGAATTACCCGCTCAATTATGCCCCCAAATTCAGCAATTATTAACCGAGGGAACCTATACGCCAGTTGTTAAGGAAGGACAAATACCGCGACCACCGCGTCCTAGTAAGGCCCGGATAATTTTAATCTCAGAAATTGTGCAGCCCAAGCTAGATAAGCTGACACAACACAAGATTAAAGTCCCATCCTTGCGGGTGCGAAAAACAGATTTAGAAGCACAGGTTAACTATTATCTCAATATCATTGGTCGCAAAAAGAAATTAGTCAAGCCCCAAGTTACACCGGAAGCAATTCGCCGCTTACAAGCCTACGATTTTCCAGGGAATTTGCAGGAATTGCAGGGAATGGTCGATCGCGCCTTAGTTCAAGCACAGGGAAGTCAGGTATTAACAGAAGAAGTGTTTTGGGCCCAGGCAGCGAAGAAACAAAAGTTTCGGCTGAATTTATTAAATATTTATCCAAAATTTCGGCAATTTTTACGGAGCGATTGGTATCCCGATCGCGTGAATTATTGGTTTACCACCTGGGTATTTGCATTGGTGGTAATTATCCTGTTTGTTGCTCCCCAAGATCGACAACATAATTTTGCCCTAAATATCTTTTGGGCGTGGTGGTGGCCGTTAATTTTATTATTATTCCCCATCATCGGGCGATTGTGGTGTGCTTTTTGCCCTTTTATGATTTATGGGGAAATCGTCCAAAAACTATCGCTGAAAATTTTCCCTCGAACTCTCAATAAATGGCCGCGCCAACAAGCAGAAAAATGGGGTGGCTGGCTTCTATTTGGACTATTTACTCTGATATTTCTGTGGGAAGAGTTGTGGAATTTAGAAAATACCGCCTATTTATCCAGTTGTTTGTTGTTGCTCATCACCGCCGGGGCGGTAATTTTTTCCCTAATCTTCGAGAGGCGATTTTGGTGTCGTTATTTATGCCCGATCGGGGGAATGAATGGATTATTTGCTAAACTCTCAATTATCGAACTTCGCGCCCAACAAGGAACCTGCGCGGCGGAATGCAGCACCTACCAATGTTACAAAGGCGGCCCCGGCTTGGGGGAAGGATTAACTACTAATGGCTGTCCGATTTATTCCCATCCCGCCCAATTAACCGATAATAAAGATTGCGTGTTGTGTATGACTTGCTTGAAAGCTTGTCCGCATCGATCGGTAGAATTAAATCTGCGCCCTCCCGGCATTGAATTATGGACTACCCACGTTCCTCACAGTTATGAAGTTGCGCTGTTATTTCTATTATTAGGCGGTATTTATCTGCATCGCTTGCCGGAGATAAATAGCTGGTTGGGGCTGGGCATCAATTTAGAGCAATTTTTACCTCATTTAGGACTGTCGCTCGCAGTGTTAATTATCCCGCCGATGATTCCCCTAATTGCCTACGCAATCATGCAGGCAATTTATCGATTGGGACAAGCAGAAACCATGCCATTTACAACCTACAAACCCCTCTCATTTGTCTCTCTCGCCTACGGTTATTTACCCTTAGTCTGGGGCGGTAGTTTGGCTCACTATTGGCGATTGGGTTTGCAGGAAGGCGGGCGAGTGATTCCCGTAACTTTTGCCACTTTCGGACAAATTAGAGACGATTTACCGAGTTTTATTGGCGATCCAGCGGTGATTAGTTTCTTGCAAGGTTTCACTTTGATTGTATCATTATTAGTTACAATATTTGTGACTCAAAAAATTGCCAAGCGCTCAATTAAATCTTTGATTCCACAACATTTAGCGAGTTTGTGCCTGATGCTGACTTTGTGGTATGCGATCGTGGGAAACTAAAATAACCATCATCAAGTTCGTAGTGCGGACTTTAGTCCGCAGGATTTTGCGGACTAAAGTCCGCACTACAAACCGTCTCGATCGCTGGTAATAGGCCGGACATGATATGATATGCCCATGCAAAGCAGTAGGAAATTGAGCAGCAAGCTTTCACCAATCTTGGCAGCAAGCAATGACCGAAGAAACATTACCGCTTTTTCATCTGACTGGGAAGATTTAGAAAGCACAGTTTAATATCATGATTGAGGTTGCTTGAAACTGAGGTTTTGCGCCTGTCACATAAACCCGGTTAGGAGCAAAAACTCTGCAACAAAACCTATATTTTTAGTCAAAAATCCGGCTGCTCAATGCTTATTGAAAATGCTGAAATATTTAAGCTAAAACAAACTATGTCAATACAGACAAAAGGAACAAGAAAAATCATAGTTGATGGGGAGCATTTCATGTAGCTCATCCGCAGACAACCTACTTATACACAAGAATGCTTTCAGGGCGGAAATCTTCATGTTGCTGTCGAACACGCTGAAGAACCGGGCGGGCGTGTTAGTTATTCTCACGGATCGACCTCATCCTCAAAACGGGAGTATAAATCACTCTGAAATACCAGTAAGACCCTCTGATGTAGCACAATGGATACGGCAAGCGGTGCAACTCGGATGGCAGCCTCAGCTACCCGAAATAACTTTTAAGGTGCCGATTGCAGGACTGTTTATAGAAAAAATATAATGCTGTTTATTGAGTAACCACACAAGTCAATTCTGTTAAAGACAATTCACTCGCCTCGGCGGAATTTAGCGATCGCCCGATCGCCAAATTCAGCCTAGACAAGTTAAACTGTAAACATTCTCCGCTAGCCACATCCTAAACTATGACCGCACATCAGGAATCCATCATCGACCAGTTCACTCGTCAGGCAATTCCATTCTCTAAATTGTACGCTCACACCAATCAAGAGTCTCTGTACCTGCTGAGAGAAATGGCGAGTGTATCTGACAAAGACACTGTTCTAGATGTTGCTTGCGGTTCAGGTATTGTTAGTTGTGCTTTTGCGGAAGTTGCCAGTCACGTTACTGGCATTGATATCACACCAGCGATGCTCGAACAAGCCCAGATTCTGGCGCAACAGAAAAACTTGATTAATCTGTCCTGGCAACAAGGAGATATTGAAACACTACCATTTCCCGATGCTACTTTTTCTCTTGTTCTGAGTCGTTACGCTTTCCATCATTTTTTGCAGCCAGATGTTGTTCTATCAGAGATGGTTCGCGTATGTCGTCCAGGTGGTCGAATCCTGATTGCTGATGTTGCTTTGCCAGCGGATAAAGTGAATGCTTATGACCGGATTGAGAAGTTGCGCGATCCCTCTCATACTCGCGCCTTGACTCTGGAAGAGTTTCCAAAATTAGTCGCAGATGCCAACCTTCAAAATGTTAAATTGGCTTTTTACAAGGTAGAACTTGGGCTAGAACAACAGTTAGCTGCTTCTTTTCCCAACCCCGGCGATGACCAGAAAATTAGAGAAGTTTTTAGAGAGGATATTGGTGTTGATAGTCTCGGAATTGGCGCGCATTTCCAAGGCGAGGAGATTTATTATGGGGTTCCAATCGCTGTCATCGTTGGCGATAAAATAGCCTAAGTTGTATCAACTCAAAACAAGTGTAACAGAGTCCCACTAATAACTAATTACCAATAACTAATTACCAATAACTAATAAATATGAGCGATTTATCAACCCGACCAGCCCTAATCAGCAAAGTCATCCCCGATAGCATCGCCGCCGAAATTGGATTTGATGCTGGCGACGCCATCATTGCTGTCAACGGTCAAAAACCCCGCGACTTGATCGACTATCAATTCCTGTGCGCCGATGAATTTCTCGAACTAGAAGTTTTAGATGCCAAAGGCAAAACTCACAAGTTAGAAATAGAAAAAGAGTATGACGAAGACTTGGGAGTGGAATTTGAAACCGCCCTCTTCGATGGACTAATTCAGTGCAACAACCGCTGCCCTTTTTGCTTTATCGACCAGCAGCCTCCAGGAAAGCGCGAAACTTTGTATCTCAAAGATGATGACTACCGCCTCAGCTTTCTTTACGGCAGCTATCTCACTCTCACAAATTTGACTCAAAAAGAGTGGGACAGAATCGAACAAATGCGGCTTTCTCCTCTCTATGTTTCGGTACACGCTACTGAACCGGAAGTGCGAATTAGGCTGTTGAAAAATCTCCGCGCCGGGAAGATTCTAGAACAAATTAAATGGTTTCAAAAACGCCGCTTGCAAATTCACGCTCAAGTAGTTGTTTGTCCCGGTATTAATGATGGCGAACATTTAGAACGCACTTTGTTAGATTTGGCAAAATTCCATACCGGAAATATCCCGGCTGTAGCATCGGTGGCTGTCGTGCCAGTAGGTTTAACTCGCTTTCGCCCTCCAGAAGATGAACTAATCGCAGTAACAGCGGAAAAAGCGCGAGAAGTAATCGAACAAGTGCAGAAAATTCAAGTGCTTTTGAGTCAAGGAAAAGGCGGCACAAAAGCTAAAAAGCAGAATTCAAAATCGCGGTGCCTTTGGCTGGCTGACGAGTGGTTTTTAATAGCGGGTTTAGATTTGCCGTCGGCTGCTGATTACGAAGATTATCCACAAATTGGTAACGGTGTCGGTTCTATCCGCCAGTTTATCCAGCAGTTTGAAACGGCTTTTGAGAAGCTACAACCGATGCAAGTCGAGCCTGCGCGAAAGTTAGTTTGGGTGGTGGGGAATGCTGTAGAAAAAGCTTTTGAGCCGATCGTACAACAACTAAACCAAATTCCCGGCTTGTCCGTCAACATGGCTGCACTGTGCAGCCGCTACTGGGGACAAACTATCACTGTCACGGGTTTGCTCACCGGGCAAGATTTACTCGAAGCTTTGCAGGGGCGAGACTTGGGAGATGGTATCTTGCTGCCGTCGGTGATGCTAAAACAGGGGGAACCGCGTTTTCTAGACGACATGACCCTCGAACAGCTCGCCAGCTCGCTGAAAACCCGGATTTTGCCGGTGAGCGGAGTAGAGGAACTAATCTCGGCGGCGATCGGTCTGGCAAATGCTGAAGTTAAATTCTAAATTTTGAATCGAACATTCAAAAGTTAAGATGAGTATGGTAATTGTGACTTGTAACCGTCGAGTTCAGGCTACAGACTAGAAACTTGAGACCTCAATCTTGCTCTAAAATTGTCTCTAGGATTGCAGAGTAATTAAAAAATTATGCGTGTTTTTCGTCAAATCATCGTAGTCGGAGTGGGCGCTGCAATTACTTTGGGCAACGCCGCACAGAGTGCTTCAGCACAGCCTCCGGCTCAATCTCAGGACAGTGTGGCCCTTAGCAATCAGCTCGAATTAGGGCAGAATGTTCGATCGACCTCGAACACAGCGGCAGAATCCGCATCAGAGGCCGAACAGTCGATCGCCCTTAATCCTCAAACCTCCGAGTCTCAGCAGCAAGGGGGAGTCAAGATCGCATCAACTCGAACCCAGCCCGAGCAAGCATCAAAGCCTCAACAGGCTGCTCCGGCTGCCCCATCAACTCTGTCTCAGGGCGGTTCCACACCACTAAGAGGTTTGGAACCGACAGAGGTTCAGCAGCCTTCCCCGAACCCTCCCAACAATATTCCTGTGCCCAGTTCCCCGGTACCTATTCTCCGGGGCACTCCCAACGAAAGTTTCCCCCCTGTGCCTCCGAGGGGCATTCTAGACACCAAGCCTCCGGCTTCCCTGGAACCCAACCCTAATCCACTGCTGTTTCCGACAAGCCCGGAGGATGTCAGGATCGAGCAAACTGAGTCAATTACCTTGCAGCAGGCGATCGACCTAGCCCGCCGCAACAGCCAAGTTTTGCAAATCGCCGGACAGCAAGTGGAACAAAGCAGAGCAGCATTGCGCGAACAGCAAGCGGCTCTTTATCCAGACCTGAATTTTCAAATGGACGCCAGCCGTTCTGTGAGTGCAGGCGGAGAACTCGGAATCCGGGCTGGGCAGCGCCGCCTCAACGCTCTGGCTAACCGAACCGGGCAGCCCGCCGAGCAAGCCGGCACAAATTTTGGCAACAACAGTCTCAACAGCACTTTGCAGTTGAGCTACAACCTCGATTTGTTCGGAGGCCGACGCGCTACCATCCGCGCGGCAGAGGAACAGTTGCGCCTTCGGGAACTGGATGTGGAACGCCAAGCCGAGGAACTCCGCTTCGACACTGCTGAGGCTTACTACACCTTGCAAAACGCGGACGGACAAGTTGCCATCCGCCAAGCTTCGGTGAGAAATGCCCAGCAAAGTTTGCGGGATGCCGAAGCTTTGGAACGGGCCGGGGTAGGAACCCGGTTTGCTGTGTTGCAGGCTCAGGCAAATTTGGCTAACGAAGTGCAACAACTGTCAGTGGCCCGTCGTGACCAGCGAGTTGCCCAGCGGCGTCTGGCTGAGATTTTGAATGTCAGCCAGTCGGCGAACTTGACAGCGGCTGATCCGGTAGAGCAAGCGGGCTCTTGGAGGCTGTCTTTGGAAGAGAGTATCGTGCAGGCTTTTAAGAATCGCCCCGAGTTGGAACAGCAGTTGGTGCAGAGGGATATCAGCAAGCAGCAGAGGCGAGCGATTCAGGCATCGCGTTTGCCTCAAGTGAGCGTGGGGGGTAGTTACAACGTACTGGGACAAGACCCTGATAACCCCGATCCCTATACTTCTCGCGGCTGGGCCGATGGTTATTCGATCCGGGCGAGCCTGACTTGGAGTATCTTCGACGGGGGCGCGGCGAACGCCAGGGCGAGACAGCGGGATGCTGAGATTACGATCGCCGAAAGTCGATTTGACCAACTCCGCAATCAGGTGCGCCGGGAAGTGGAACAAGCTTATTTTGGCTTGGAATCGAGTTTTGAGAATATCGAAACTTCTGAGGCGGGGGTTTTGCAGTCGAGGGAAGCTCTGCGTCTGGCCAGACTGCGCTTTCAAGCTGGTGTGGGTACTCAGACGGATGTGATTCAGGCGGAAACTGATTTGACTAGGGCTGAGAGAAACCGATTGTCGGCCATTGTCACCTATAACCTGGGGCTTTCGTCTCTCCAGCGGGCTGTGAGCAATCTTCCGACTAATAACCTCTCGGATGCTCCTTGAGATTGAGTTGGGGCGAGCTTTAATTACCAGATCAATTGGACATCCTGTATTAAACGTCCGACACATTAGTTAATATTTTGTAATAGAGTTCCATGTCAACTGCGTTAAGGGATCGGCAATGGCCAATATCAAGTTTGTGAAGGAAAATCAGGAAGTCATCGCAGCAGACGGAGCCAATTTGAGGCTCAAAGCTCTAGAAAACCGCATCGATTTGTACACATTTTCGGGAAAGATGATGAATTGCGGGGGCTACGGTCAATGCGGCACCTGCATTGTGGAAATTGTCGAGGGCAGTGAAAATCTGTCGCCCCGCACTGACTTTGAGAACCGCAAGCTCAAGAAAAAGCCCGAAAACTATCGGTTGGCTTGTCAAGCTATGGTTAATGGCCAGGTGAGCGTGAAGACTAAACCGTGACTTTCAGAGGGCAGAAGGCTAGAGATGCTAGAGATGCAGAAGCAAAGAAAAATGCAGAATGCAATAATTTTGTTTTTTTTTCCTATTTCACTGTATAATCACGCATTTTGCCGATCTAGGAAAAGAAACTTGGTTTCTAGGACAAATAAGAGATTGGGCAGCAAGGCATCCAGCCAGAAAGAGGGTTTCGACGCTTGTCGGTAAGCTCTTCTTCTGTCTTCGAGTTTGCCTTTTGCCTTTGAGTGATATCCTAGTTGTGTGTGTTTTTCTATTTTCCGATAGAGGCGAGCGTCTTCATGGAAGTTAACGATTTAGGGTTTGTGGCAACCATTCTGTTTGTATTGGTTCCCAGTGTTTTTCTAATCATTCTGTACATTCAAACAGCTAGCCGTCAAGGTAGAAAAGATTAGCAACTGCTGCTATTTCTGTCTGGCTTTGCTGCTTGCAAAAAAAAGCGCCAACAGCTTGTTGCTGAGGCGCTTTTTTTGTTAACTGTTGAGTTTTAGCTGCTAACTCTTAACGATGAGATTCTAGCCGACTGTGCGGGCTAGCAAGACGGGACAGTTGGCATAAACTCGCACGTAGTCTGATAGCGAATTTCCCAGGAGTCGATCGATATCCACAAAGTTTTTGGCAACGTTGGGTCGCCGATCCGGGGAACCGAGCACCAACAAGTCCGCATTCAAGTCGTCTGCAATTCGACAAATTTCTTCCCCTGGCTTGCCTGTAGCACTAACGCAGCGGTAGCTAACTCCCATTTGTTTCGCTAGTGCTACTGCCGGGGCCAATACGGGGTCTTTTTCAGCACTTGCTGTTAAATCTGTGTTGGCTTTTCCCGTCAAATCTTTGGTGACGTGTACTAAAATTATCTCTCCGCCACTGACTTCTTTGACCAAAGATAGTGCAAGCTGTAATGACTGTTTGGCAGCTTCTGATTTGTCTACCGCCACCATGACGCGCTTGATTTTTTTGACGTAGATGTCGTCTTTTACTAACAGCATCGGTCGGGATGTTAGCTGGAAAACGTACTGGCTGACGGAGTTTTCCAAAATCGATTGCAGCCGTCCGAGTCCCCGGGAACCCATAATTACTAAGTCGGATTGTTCTTCTTCTGCGACTTGGCAAACTGTGGTTTTCGGGTCACCCTGTTTGAGCCGAGGATTGACTCTGCTGGGATCTATTTTCAAAGACTGAACTGCTTGTGCTAAAATCTTTCCTCCTTCTTCCAATTTCTCGGCCATGCCATCGGAGGTTACTTGGGGCGGCACAACGTGCAAGACGGTGACAGAGGTTTGTTGCAAGGAAGGGATGTCCATCAACATATTAAACATCTCTTCGCACAAGCCGCGACCGGCTACGGCTACTAAAATTTTTTCTATCATGGTTTTGGCGGTAAAAACAGTTGAGTTTTCTTGTGCGACGTTACACTAGGGCGTTGGTACTCTAGTTTCTTACTGTCAAGCATAAGCCTGAAGTTTGTCTTATGATTTGTAGAAATGTAGCGTTTTGGAACGATTTGTAAAGTGTTAGAGAACGATCGAACTCAACCAGAACTCGCACCGGCTGGTGCTATTCAAAATCGGCGCGGGATGGACTCTGAGGGCTGGTTTGAATATTTGGTGCGAGTGTATCCTCACCATACTGACTACAGCGGTGTGGTTTGGCACGGGACTTATATTGCTTGGATGGAGGAAGCTAGGGTGGAAAGTTTGCGCTCTCTCGGCATCGAGTATGCAGACTGGGTGGCGCAGGGTTTGGAATTGCCCGTGGTGGAACTTTCGCTGCGCTACCACCGGGCTGTACAAATGGGTCAATCTGTAGCAGTCAGAACGCGGATCGCTGCTACCGAGGGTGTGCGGCTGCTTTGGGATTACCAAATTCGATCGGCTGAGACTCAGGAGTTATATGTGACAGCACAGGTAACTTTGGTTGGTGTCGATCGCGACAAGAACAAGATTATCCGGCAATTGCCACCGGCACTAAAGGAGGCTTTAACAAGGCTTTCTGTTAAACCTTCAACCTAAGCTGCTGTTAGCTATAAAAAATAGTTGGTGCAGCCCTAGTAAGTAGAGTGCGTGACTTTTGAGTCACTCCATTCGTCGCCCAAATTTTATTTGGTCACGCACCCTACACAACTGCCATCTGCCTTCATTGGAACTTTTAATAATGTCAAAAAAACTGGGATTGCCAGAGCCAAATATTGAACTTCAGCGCAATATTTTGGAAAAAACAGAGTTAAACTCTGTCTTAAAAACTGAAGACAAAACTATTGTTTCGGGAAAGCCGGACAGTTTAAACAACGGTGAATTAGCTGAAAGTCAAGGCAAAATTTGGGCGATCGCATCGCTGTCGGCGGCGCTGCTAGCGGTGTCGCTGGCTGCAATTTTTATTAGGTTGAGCGAACGGGAAATCAGCCCGAATGCTACTGTTTTTAACCGTTTGTGGATAGCAACTGTAGTATTTGGAGTGTGGAATGGTGCGGGTGCTGCGCGTCGCCGAATGTCTGGGGCACAAGTTGAAGAGCGATCGAACTACACTCTGCAGGATGTGATGCTGTTAACAGCGGTAGGCGTGGTTTCTTCTGCTTCTGTGGTTTTCTGGGCCTGGTCACTGAGTCAGACTAATGTCGCTAATTCTACTGTACTGCGAAACTTAACTCCTTTATTTACTACTTTGGGGGGATGGCTCCTGTTGGGGCGGCGCTTTGACAACAGGTTTTTGGTGGGACTGGCGGTAGCTTTGTGCGGCGCAATTGCGATCGGCATGGACGATTTGCAAGCTGCGAGACAGAATTTTGCCGGTGACATTGCTGCTCTTTTATCGGCGATGTTTTATGCAGGAAATCTGCTAATTTCAGAACATTTGCGAACCAAGTTTCCGGCCACAACTATATTGATATGGCGATGTTTTATTGGCACTATATTGGTTTTGCCATTGGTTCTGCTTGCGGGCGATCGAGTTTTCCCTTGTTCTTGGCAGGGATGGCTGACTATAATTGCTTTGGCGGTGATTTGCCAAGCTTTCGGTCAGGGACTGCTTATCCACAGTCTAGGTCGTTTGTCCTCGGAATTTGTAGCTTTTTTCCTGCTGCTAGAACCCGTAATTACGGCTCTTATGGCTTGGGTGCTGTTTTCAGAAAGTTTGAGCTTGTTTAATTGGTTTGCTTTCTCTGTGGTTTTGGCTGGAATATATTTGGGAAAATCTAGCGGTTCGGTCGCTAAGAAATGAAACAAAAAGGAAAAATACTTCAATGATTCCCCGATCAATTAGCCTGAATCGCTGGCATTATGACTTTAGTTTGCTGCCTCAATATTTGGAGGTACTCTTTGCTAAATTGCGGATTGCTGTGGTGTTCGGCGGCGACTGCGAGCGACCTGGTTCTGTGATTTACAAAACTCACAATCCCCGCGCTTGGAAGAGTTACGAAGTCGTCGCCCGCGAGATTGCTAAAGCATTAGCAGAAATTGGCTTTCAGCAAGTTTTTGTCATACCTGACGACATGAAGTTACCGGAACAACTGAAACAAAAAAACATTCATTTAGTGTGGCTGAATACTGGCGGAGTCCAGGGCTACAATCCTGTTTGTCACACTCCCGCGTTGTTGGAAATGTTGGGAATGCCTTATGTCGGTCACAATCCTTTAAATAGTTCAACTTTAGATAATAAACACGCTTTTAAACGGGAACTGCAATCCGTAGGAATTAAAACCGCTCCGTTTATGACTTGGCATCCTTCTCAAGGAATTTTCAACCCTAATTTGCACGAGCGTTTTGCCATTGCTTTTGGTTACTATCAAGGGCCTTTTGTTGTTAAGCCAGTATCCGGTCGCGCTTCGCTGCACGTTCATTTTGTAGACAAGGTTGAGGGTTTGTCTCAGGCGGTTTCGGAAGTTAACCGAGCCACTCACAATACTGCTTTACTTGAAAAGTATTTGCCTGGACGAGAATTTTGTGTAGCGGTTTGTGGCTATGTTAAATATGCTAAAGGCGGTTTCTCTAAAAATACAAAACCTTTTGCTTTTTCCACGATAGAGCGCGTGCTGGAGCCTGACGAACGTATCTTTACTTCTATGGATCAAAAGGCGATTACGGCCGACCGAGGACGGTTGATGGGCGGTGAGGAACCTGAACTAAAACAAGAGTTAATTGAGTTAGCTAGAAAAATTTATTGGGAGTTTAGTTTGAACAGTTTGGTGCGGATTGATGTCCGAAGTGATGCTGATGGCTCACTGTATGTTTTGGAAGCAAATCCGAAACCGGATCTGAAACATCCAGGGGAAAATGTGACGAGCTTGGTAGCTTTAGGTTTGGCGGAATACGGGATGAGTTATAACGATTTAATTTTTAGTTTACTGGCGGATAGGTTGGATTATTTGTTGACTCAGCATATCGAAATTATTCCTCATATTGTGGATTTGCTTCATTAATCGGACTTGCAGGGTGCGCCCAGCGCACCTTACCTGTAAACAAAAGGGATTTGTAAAGAAATATAAATTGTTGAGCCAAGTGAACACAGGCTGGCAAGTTGTGATAGCTTTGAGTAAGATAGCGATTTGTAGATGTCCATTTTTCTGTCAGCATCAAAGTCACTCAATTTATATTAATTAGATAAAACAAATGCAAGCATTACTTTTATTTATAGGATTTGGAGGCGGGGCATTAGTCTGCTGGCTAATTTTGAATAAGCGAAATTCACGCAATTTGGTGCGGATGAAGAGTTCGCAGGAGGCTATATCAAATTTGGCGGCTCAGTTGGATGCCCGAAATTCGGAATTGCGGCAAAAGGTTGAGAATGAAAATAAGTTAAATTCTGAATTATCCCAGTTGCAAAGTCGGTTTGAGGCTGTGACTCGCGAGCAAGATATTTTAAAAAATCAAGTGTCGGAAATGGAAGAATTTTTGGCAGGAATTGCCCAAGATCGATCGCAAATTGATGCTCTGATTGCTGATTTGCAGTTTCAGCTAGAAAATGCTCAACAAGCTGAGTCGCAGTTAGCAGAAGTGGCAGAACTTAAAGATCAGTTAGAAATTGCAGAGCAGGAGCGATCGCAGCTTAACGCTCAATTGCTGGAAATGCAAGCAGAGTTAGAGGCGGTTGATGCACAACGTTCTCAATTTCAGGCTCTGCTGTCGGAATTTGAGAGTCAGTTGGAAACGGCTAGCCAAAGCAGATTGCAGGTACAGTACCAGTTGTCGGAAATTCAAATTAAGTTCGATCGCTCGATTGAAGAGCGGGAGCAACTTCAGTCTCAACTGTCGGGTTTGCAAACTCAACTGCAATTAGTCGAAGCAGAGCGATCGCAATTTACTTCGGAATTGTCAGAGCTACAAGCTCAATTGGAGAGTGCAGAGGAAGAACGCGAAATACTTAACTCTCAATTGCAAACCGCTCGCGAACAAGCACAGCAACCTCCATTTGAATTATTAGAACTGCAAAGACAGTTAGAAGCTGCTAATCTGGATAAAATGCAGTTAAACTCTCAAGTTCAGGAAGTACAACTTCAATCCGAAATGGTTGTTTTAGAGCGAGAGAGACTGCTGGCTAAGTTGTCAGAGTTGGAGTCTCAAATACATCACAAGGAGGGAGATAGCTCGCAACTCCAATCTCAGTTATCAGAATTGCAAGCTCAATTAGAAACTGCTAACACAGAACGATCGCACCTTTATTCTCAATTGTCGGAATCCCAAAGTCAAATCGAGACAGCCAACCAGAGCCAAACTCAACTTCAATCTCAAGTATCCGACTTAGAATCTCAGCTAGATAGCCTGCGTCAAACTCGCTCTGAATTAGAATCTCAGCTAGAAACAGCTAACACAGAACGCTCGCAACTTTATTCTCAACTCTCGGAAATTCAAAGTCAAGCCGAGACAGCAAACCAGAATCAAAATCAACTTCAATCTCAAATCTCGGAGTTAGAACACCACTTAGAAAGTGTGCGTCAAAATCGCTCTGAATTGGAATCTCAACTCACTTCTCAAATCTCGCAATTGCAAAGTCAAACCGAGACAGCAAATCAGAATCAAGCTCAACTTCAATCTCAAATCTCCGAGTTAGAACAACAGTTAGAAACTGTGCGTCAAAGTCGCTCTGAATTGGAATCTCAGCTCACTTCTCAAATCTCGCAATTGCAAAGTCAAATCGAGACAGCAAATCAGAATCAAGCTCAACTTCAATCTCAAGTATCCGAGCTAGAACATCACCTAAATAGTGTGTATCAAACTCGCTCTGAATTAGAAGTTCAGCTAGAAACAGCTAACACAGAACGATCGCACCTTTATTCTCAACTCTCGGAATTCCCCGCTCAAATCGAGACGGCCAATCAGAATCAATATCAACTTCAATCTCAAATCTCCGAGTTAGAACATCAGTTAGAGAGTGTGCGTCAAAGTCGCTCTGAATTGGAATCTCAGCTCACTTCTCAAATCTCGCAATTGCAAAGTCAAATCGAAACAGCTAATCAAAATCAAACTCAACTTCAATCTCAAGTATCCGAATTAGAAAATCAGTTAGAAAGTGTGCGTCAAAGTCGCTCTGAATTGGAATCTCAGCTAGAAACTGCTAACAGAGAACGATCGCATCTTTATTCTCAACTCTCGGAAACTCAAAGTCAAATCGAGAGAGCCAACCACAATCAAGCTCAACTTCAATCTCAAGTATCCGAGTTAGAACACCAGCTAGAGACAGTTTATCAAGAACGCTTGCGGCTAACATCGCAACTTTCCGAAGCGGGCGATCGACAATCTGAGCATTTTGACTCGGAATCAAAGCAAATTGAAGCATCTACTTCTAATCCCAAAGTTTTGAACAGTCAAAAAATTGTTGTTTCTCAGCAGGGTCAAGGCGATTATACTACTATTAGCGAAGCGCTGAAAAATGCAGCACCGGGCACGCGGATTGACGTGCATCAAGGCGTTTACCGCGAAAGTTTAATTCTCGACAAATCGGTAGAAATTATCGGCAGCGGAGAGGTCGATCGCATTGTGGTTGAAAGTATCAACTCAAACTGCATTAAAATGGCAACTGACCGTGCTTTAGTGCGGGGCTTAACGCTGAGCGCGACAGGGAAATATTACGCTGTAGATATTCGCAAAGGCGAGTTAATTATAGAAGACAGCGATCTCACTTCTGCGGACTATTCTGTGGTGGGAATTTGCGGTCCTGATGCAAATTCTATTCTCCGCCGCAGTCAAATTCATGATGGGGTATGGAACGGAATTTTTATATCGGATAATGCGAAAGCAACGGTGGAAGATAGCAGTATTTTTGACAACGGCAGTTTGGGAATAGGTGTCGGATTGGGAGGAAAATTGATAGTGCGCCGGTGTAGGATTAATGGTAATGAAGGTGAGGCGATCGGCATTTACAGAGATGGCATTGCTACGGTGGAAGATAGCGATTTAACGGGCAATGCTGGGGGTGCTTGGCGCATTGCAGATAACGGATACTTGAGCGGCAAAGGCAATCAAGAATAGTCATGTTTGGTGCACCGCTGCACCAAACGCCTAAATTCCTAACAAACGAGCTGGATTTTCCTTCATCATTAAATCAATTTCGCGCTGAGAAATGCCTCCGCCCATCAATTTTTTCACAAATAACTTGTAGCCTTCTGCGGGTAAAGGATCGGGTTTTCTTCCCAAATCTGTGCTGAGAACAAAATGCTCGGCTCCGATTAGTTTAATCGCTGCTGCCATCTTACTAATAGAAACTTGATGCCAGTTTTTGTGTCCCTCATCAGCGGCATTTTCTCCCATCAAATCGTTGACAAATGCTAGTTCTAGAAAAGCTCCCCTCTGGGCGGCTCTTTGCATATTTTCTAGGGACAAACCGGGTACATCTGCCATTGCGTGGGTAATCAGGATGTTCTTAATGTTGAGAAGATTGGCTGCACCGACAACCGCCATCACTTCTTCTGAGGAAATATGACCGGTTTCCAATACCAAATTCTCTTTTGCTACAATCTTTAACACCGCTGCTGTTTCCGCTAAAACCTTGCCATTTTCCGCAACTTTAATGCCACTTCCTGACTTGTGAAAAACCTGCAAGTGATGCTCAGAATCAACCGTTGGCAGCCACACTACTTTACCGTATTTGCCCCCGACGCGGTGCATTGCATCTACAGCGTCGGGATTAATGCCACCGACAGCATGATTGAGAACAACTCCTCCGAAAACTTCGATTTCTGGTACTATTTTATTAACCAAAACTGCCCGTGCTGCTGTGCTGGCATAATGATTTTTCAATACAACAGCTTTCATCTTCGCACTAGCAGCTAATTTCGCTACCTCAAAATCGTCTAGCCTACGGGGAATCACATCAGGAGAAGAATGGATGTGAAAGTCGATCGCACCTTCGATCGTACTCTTTTGCAAATTGACCATCGGCGAATCTCCGACAGCATAAACTGGCAGACAAAACCAATAGCAAACAATCCAAACTAACGTTAAAAAAACAGCTTGCATTCATCTCCTCTTCCCTTCTCCCCTCTGCGTTCTCTGCGCCCTCTGCGGTTCATTCCCTCTTAATTCTCTCACATAAAAGATTTAACCGCATTTGCCAAAGCTTCTGCATTCTCTTCGTGCATACCCAAAGAACCAGGAATAACTCGCGATTCAACACCCGGTAATTCCGTTAATGCTTCCATTTCAGCCTTTGATTTGGGCGGCGCATTCTCAGCAATTACAACCATCACCGGCACTGCTAATTGTTGAAAATTATCTGTAAATTCCGATCGCACTTTTGCCGGATCTAAACCACCCGTCACAAAGGCAGCGGGACCGTAGCGAGCACCGGGTTTTTGCGTAATTTTCCACTTATTTTGAATGAAGTCGGGCGTGACTTTAGCTGCATCGACGTAGACGTGACGCCGATACATCAAACTGAGGAAAGACGGCGCAGTGTTGAGTTTGTATAGGAATTGTCCCAGTAAGGGCGATCGTACTAATTCTCTCACAATTCCATGCCACCCGCTTTGCTGTTTGCTCATCGTCGGCAAAGGCCCGCGCCAAGTCGGCGCAGCTAACACAATCTTTGACCAAACATTCGGCTTTGATTGCGCTAATTGCATCACATAACCCGCAGCGTGACCTGCTGCAACTACAGCAACCGGACTATTAAAAATTGACTCAACAAAATCTTTCAGAAATTGATGGTACAATTGCGGTTGATAGTCGGTTCGCGGGCGATCTGATTCGCCAAAACCCGGCCAATCTAAGCTCACAACTTGAAAGTTAGAAGCTAACAATTCTGCTAAAGGACGCATTTCTTCTCGCGTGGAAACTGTACTGAAAGCAGGCAGCAGCAATACAGGATTTCCTTCTCCTCTGGTTTCGTAAATAACTTTGATTTGCGTTTCTTTCCAATTCCAGAGATATTCTTGAACTGCGGCGGGATAGTTGCCAGAACCTGATTTTGTTAAATTTGTAGTTTGAGTCATGGCTGTTTATTCTTTTAATTTGCTTCCGCTTGCTTGGTCAATTCACAAGCAAGTGCCTTATTTTTCATCATTTGAAAGATGTTGTAAAATCCGTTAGCGCGGGAAGGTGTCAGACTCACATTCAATCCCGTGTCTTGAATAAAATCTGGGGTAATGATGACAATTTCAGCAGGCGTTAATCCGCTCAAACCTTCCACCAGCAAGCCAACTAATCCTTTGACTAACTGAGCGTCTGAATCGCCTTGATACAATACTTTTCCGTCTGCCAAATTTGCAGTAATATAAACTTGCGACACGCAGCCAGAAACTTTGTTTTCCGGCACTTTGTCGCTTTCGGGAAATGCTGGGAGTCGCTTGGCATACCACAGCAGTTGTTCGTAGCGCTGTTTTGGATCGGAATGTCGCTGAAAGCGCTGAACGATTTTAGCTAGGGCTGGGGGTAGCGCGGTGTTTGCGGACATGATTCACTGGTAGCGGTTTACTTCGTTAATATTATACATTTAATTTTGGCGGCGGGTGCGATCGCCTGCTCATCTGCTCCCACTGAAGCCGTCTTCAGGTGAATAGGTTATTGTTATTGTAGTTAACGAGTTCGAGCGTTCAAAACGGAGGAAATATGGTATTTAGTCCTGTTAATGAAGATTGGTGTCGAGTCGTAATGAACCGCGAAACGCGCAGAATTGTTAAAAGCTTGCAGCCAGAGGGCTTGAATGTATTAGAAATATCCGGCAATAGTTGGGGTAATTGGGAATCTTTCAAAAGCTATAAATCACTTAAGTATCCCGATTTTGATATTTGCAAGTCTTGCCTCGATGAAACATTTGATTTGATAATTGCCGAGCAGATATTTGAACATTTACTTTGGCCTTACCGTGCTGGAAAAAATATATATAGAATGCTCAACAACAAGGGATATTTTTTAATAACCACACCATTTTTAATTCGCATTCACGAGCATCCTACAGATTGCTCTCGCTGGACAGAAACTGGCATCAAATACTTGCTTGCTGAATGCGGTTTTAATTTAGAAAGCATTCAAACAGGAGCCTGGGGAAACCGAGCTTGTGTGGTGGCAAACTTTGCCAGGTGGGAGATTTACAATGCCTCCATTCATTCGCTCACAAACGAGCCGGATTTTCCCTTGGTAGTTTGGGCGATCGCGCAGAAATAACTCCGCAAAAAGACGATTTTATCAAAAAGCAAAGCGGTATAATATATTGTGAAAAAAATCTGGCTACAACATCGCATTTTTCCGGCAGTTGTCTTCTTAGGATTGGGTTTGCTGTTAACCATCGCCCTTTCGCTTTCTTTTGGTGCGGTATCCATGAGTGCCGATCAATTGTGGCAAGCATTTCTGCACCGAGGTGATGCTGTCAATCAGACTATTTTATGGGAATTGCGTTTGCCCAGAGTTGCGGCAGCGCTGACGGTTGGTGCGGCTTTAGGAATGTCGGGGGCTTTGCTGCAAGGTTTGCTCCGCAACGGTTTAGCAGATCCTTTTGTATTAGGAATTTCGGCGGGTGCGGGGTTGGTTGCGATTACCATGCTGACTTTGGGAATATTTCAAACTTGGGTGCCTTTGGCGGCTTGGATAGGTGCTATTTTAACTTCAATGCTGGTCTACTTTTTGGGAAAAACTAAAACTGGCATTTCTGTGGAACGTTTGGTTTTAGCTGGTGTGGCTGTGAGTTCTCTGTTTGGGGCAATACAAACTACACTGTTGCTGTTAGCTGAAGACAGCCGTTTGCAAGCTGCTTTGAATTGGTTGATCGGTAGTTTAAACGGTCGCGGTTGGTCGGATTTGCAGGTGGCTGCACCTTATATTTTGACTGCTTTGCTGTTAGGATGTTTTTTAGGGCGATCGATAAATTTGCTGGCTTTGGGCGACGATTTAGCTGTTGGTTTGGGGGTTTCGCTGGTACGATCGCGCTTGTTGATTGGGGGTGTTGCTACTTTGTTAGCTGCGAGTGCTGTCAGCATCGGCGGATTGATTGGTTTTGTGGGATTGGTTGTGCCTCACGGGGTGCGTTTGTTGGTTGGTAATGATTATCGGTTTGTGTTGCCGCTGAGTGCGATCGGCGGTGCTTGGGTGTTGACTTTTGCTGATTTTTTGGCTCGTTTGGGTGCGGTAGAATTGCCTGTGGGTACGGTGACGGCTTTGTTGGGTTCTCCCCTGTTTGTCTGGCTGCTTTATCGGCGTTCTAGTTATTAATAAGAAGGAAGAAGGAAGAAGGAAGAGGGAAGAAGGAAGAGGGAAGAGGGAAGTTCGGCAACGGATTATGTAACGGATGTCAGGAAGAAGGAAGAAAGATGAAGGAAGAGGGAAGAAGCAAGACGCAAAATTAATTACCGATTACCCATGCCCAATAACCAATAACAAAATATAATGTCTTTAGAAATTCAAAATTTAACTGGGGGTTACGGCGAAGTTACGATCGCCCACAACATCACTTTATCTTTGCAACCAGGTGAGTGGTTGAGTCTCATCGGTGCCAACGGTTCTGGTAAGTCTACTTTTTTGAAGTTAGTTAGCCGCATCCTAACTCCGCAGCAAGGAAGTGTCTTGCTTGATGGCAAAGCAATTCATACTCAACCTGCGGCTGTTGTCGCTCAAAAATTAGCGATTTTGCCGCAGCAGCAAACAGTACCAGAAGGTTTGACGGTAAGGCAATTAGTTAGTTTGGGGCGTTCTCCTCATCAGGGTTGGTGGCAGTGGGAATTGAGCAAGGAAGATGCCGAAAAGGTGGAGGTTGCGATCGCTCAAACTGGGATTGAGGATTTTCGCGATCGCCCCGTCGAACAACTCTCAGGAGGCGAACGCCAGCGCGCTTTCCTCGCCTTAGCGTTGGCTCAAAACCCGCAAGTTTTGCTATTAGATGAACCTACTACTTATTTAGATATTTGCTATCAGTTGCAATTGTTAGATTTGCTTAACAAATTAAATATAGAACACAAATTGACGATTATTACGGTGTTGCATGAAATTAATTTAGCTGCTAGGTACAGTTCGCGCATTGCTATGTTAAATAAAGGGGAACTTTTTTGTGTAGGAACTCCCGCACAAGTTTTAACTCCTGATAATTTAGCTAAGACTTTTGGCGTAGAAGCTATCATTTTAGAAACTTCTGTAGGCTTGCAGATTTGTGCGCTCGCTCCTACTCTTCACACTTAATAAATTTATACAAACCATAAGCTAACCATCGCACTAAGTTCTCAATTTATTCAGAATTATTTCAATTAACTTCTTCCCGCAATCTGCTATTCTATCTGACTGCTACAGGCTTTAAACTATTGCCTAGTCTTGACTCCCAAGCGTCGAATAAAACTTAAGAGATACTTAAAAAATCCGAACTCAGGCAATAAATGCGGTTTGTTATACAAAATATCTAGTAAACTATTGATATTTAAATCATTAAGCGCTCAAGTGCGATCGAACTTCCCGTCAATTCTGCCTCAACCTGGTCTAAACTCGCTGTAACTCCCGCCTAAACTATGTACAAAACTTTGTTTTCTCGTACCGCTATCCTGTTGCTGAGTTTAGCATTTACCGCTTGCTCCGCCACCACTTCACCCCAACTTCAGCAATCAACTCCTGCTGGTTCGCCAGTTAATCAACCACAAACAACTAACAGCGAATCAGCACAAAAAGTTGTAGCTTTAACACCTTTAACCGCCGATATTATCCATCAACTCGACCCAACCAAACTTGTAGGAATTCCCGGCAGCGCATTAGTCAGCAGCAACCCTAAATTTACAGGGATTACCGCAGTCACTGCCGAACGCACCCCTCCTAATTTGGAAAAAATCATCGCATTGAAACCGGATTTGGTGGTAGGTGCGTCGGGATTTCACGACCAAACAATGCAAAAATTGCAACAGCTTGGAATTAAAACTTTACTCACTCAAGTTGATAGCTGGAAATCCCTAGAAGAGTTAACCACTACTTTAGCTAAATCCCTCAATACAAATCCCGAACCTCTGTTAAAACGCTACCAAACATTTTTATCAGAGATCCCAAATCAAAGCCCCGCCACTTTAGTTTTGGTAAGCAGACAACCGATTTTATCGCCCAATCAAAGCAGTTGGGCTGGAGATTTGCTGGGTAAGTTTAACGTGAAAAATGTCGCAGCCCAATTGCAAGGAGATAGCCCCGTTCGAGGCTACGTGACGCTTTCAGCGGAAAAGGTTTTAGAGGCTAATCCCGAAGTTATCATTGTAGTCGATCGGGGAGAAGGAATTTTAGACCAATTTAAATCTGATTCATTTTGGAATCAACTAACAGCCACAAAAAATAATCGAGTTTACGTTTTTGACTACTACGGATTGGTCAACCCAGGAAGTATCGAAAAAATTGAGCAAGCAACTGCTCAACTTAAACAAGTTCTGGCTAAAAAGTAGAGACCCGGTTTTGAGAGATAAAAAAACTCTAGAAATCCTGCAACAAATTGACTACAATTTTTCTAAATGTGAGAAAGCTAAAAGCACTCAAAAGCGCGCAGCGATCGGAAACCTGGTTTTTAACCCTGACTTCCTATGCTGTCTGACCGGCCTCAAGAAGCTAGATCCAGAGGTGGCAAACCGCGCAACTGCCGCAGCGAGTTGATACACGCCTGGCAGTCGCAGCCAAACAGCGCCGCCGCCGCATCACTTTCTTCTTCCGTAAAATCCAGCATTGCCACCTGTTCGTCACCCGGCCGCTGCCAACTGATTCTTACTTTAGAATTAGCAGCAGCACCTTTGGCTGGGAGGCGCACGCAAGTCAGGCGCTGAGTGTGGGGCGATCGCACGCAGCGGGGCGAATCAGCCGATTGGCTTGGTGTTTCGCCAATTGGAGCGGGATTTGCGATCGCGCTCAAAGACATCAGCGATCCAAACAGCGTCGGACTTACAAGTAAAGTGAGGAGCAATCTATTCATTTGTCGTCCTTAAGAACTTCAACGTACACATTAGCCGATTATCTGTTGCAATTCAACAAGGTTTTTGTCCCCCATCAGTACGATTTGCCGTTATTAAGGCTTAAAAGCCTAATATTTAGCGCCCAAAACTTCAACAATTATTCGGGTATTAGCAACCAGCATTTTCTGATAAGTATCACCTTCGCTCCTCAGTTTAAGATTTGTTGCAATTTGAGTAAGTTTAGCTTGCCAGTGATAACAAATTCATCCAAGGCGGGTAAACTGATTTCAGCAAGCGTTACTCGAAGCAGCGAACAAGTTTACCTTAGAAACCAGGTGGGGAGTGATGAGTACAGTTTTAGTGGTGGAAGATTCCCGCAGTCAGCGGGAGTGCATTTCACATCAGTTGAGATGCAGCGGATTGAATGTAATTCAGGCATCTGACGGTGTGGAAGCGCTAGATAAAATTGAGAAAAATTGCCCTGATTTAGTATTATTAGATGTCATAATGCCCCGTCTAGACGGTTACGGTGTTTGTCGTTTAATTAAAGCTAATCCGGAAACTCGGAACATACCGATCGTATTTTTAACAGGCAAGGGACAGCAGTTAGCTTTATTTTCCCGGGCGATCGATCGCGCCGAGGCTTATGTTAGCAAACCTTGGCAGCCGAGGGAACTTTTGGCAACGATCAAAAAAGTTTTGCTCAATGCCCATATTAAGTTCGATCGAGCTTCTGCTGAGGCTTGGACGGAATACGGAATTTTAAACTTAAATACAGTCGAACTTTATCAAAGCCACGCCGATGCTTGGACAAAATACAGCGCCCAAATTATTAAATTGTACGATTCCAGCTTAGCAGCTTTCGAGCAAGCTTTGGCAATTGAACCGAGTCACTCGAATGCAAACAAGTATCGCAACCGAGTCCAGACAATCCGGGCAATTTTGATGAAAAAATTAGAACAAACTAAACCTTGCAAAGTGTGCGATTATTATTACGGTAAGGATGGCATCACTTGTGCAGTGCATCCGGCTGGTCGCCCTCAAGAACTGTGTCGTGATTGGGAATTTAATTAAACAAAAATGAAAACAAATAACCGTGCTTACTTAGAAACATTGCTGCAAGAAAGAAACGAATATCCCGAAAGAATGGCTGAAATTGATGAAAAAATTAATGCCACTTTCCGCAAAAATTACGCTATTTTAGTAATGGATATGTCGGGATTTTCGCGCACGACAGTCCGCTACGGAATTATTCATTTTTTGGCAATGATTCACCGGATGCACGGAATTGTCAAACCGATAATTTCCGAATACGGTGGCACTGTAGTTAAGGAGGAAGCAGACAATATTTTTGCAGTTTTTGCTGATGTAAAAGCGGCGGTGGAAGCTGCGATCGACTCTGTGAAACACACGGCGGCTGTCAACACGACACTGCCGCCGGAAATGGATATTTACCTCTGCATTGGTATCGGCTGTGGCGATGTTTTGATGCTGGAAGGAGAGGATATGTACGGTTCCGAATTTAATCTAGCATCGAAGCTGGGAGAGGATTTGGCGGAACGGGGAGAGATTTTGCTCACCTCAGCAGCCTTTGAAAAATTGGAAGGTGATAAGCAAGATTGGGAAAGAGTGGATTTTTCGATTTCGGGTTTGGAGTTGGTGGCGTACAAGCGGCTGTAATCGGGTGAATTTCTGTTGTCTTCTCGTTCTTCGCCCTGCGGGAAAATGAGAACATGACTTGCGCCAGCCTTGACTAGAAACCCGGTTTCTTCGCAGATATCGGGCGAATCAGCCATTTTGCTAGAAACCGGGTTGATGAGGCTATATTTTAAGAAAATATCTAATTAAAATAAAATTTAAAATCAGATGATTGAGGAATACAAAACTTGGCAATCTATCAATTTATCCGCTATTGAACAGCGGCTGGCTTGGCTGCAGCAACAGCCAGACAAAGTTATTTTTTGCAAAGAGTCTGGTGTTCACTATGTTGCAGTCACAAAAGAGCGATCGCACATTAAGCTATCTTTAGTAGAAAAAGTAAATCGGCACACAGATTTACTGCAATCTGTTTTCGATTTCAACAATCCTTTACATCTAGTGTCTGAATATACTCAGGCAATGATGTTGGGTTTAGTGTGGCAAAGCCAACCTCAAAGAATCTACATGGCTGGATTTGGCGGCGGCAGAATTCCCTTAGTTTTGCACCACTATTTGCCGGAAACTGTTATAGAATGTGCGGAGGTCGATCCGATCGCGATCGAAGCAGCTACACAGTGTTTTGGGGTGAAATTCGACGATCGGCTAACTGTAACAATTCAAGACGGCCGAGAGTATCTAGAGCAGCAAAAATTAGATACTCAGTACGATATCATCATGATCGACGTAGCTTTTGGCAACGGCTACTTTCCGCACCGCCTATCCACCAAAGAATTTTATCACCTCTGCGAAAAACACTTGTCAAGCGAGGGAGTTGTGCTAGCAAATCTGCTGCAAAGAGATGAGTTTTATGCCGAAAAAATCACGACTTTTCAAAGTGTGTTTTCTCAGGTGTGCCTGTGTGTTGGCCAGGAAAGTAATAGTATTTTGATTGGTAGCAACAGCCAGATTTTGGATAAAGATGAGATTGTTGCTAAGGCAAAATATTTGCAAGATAGCCATCAATTTTCATTTCCATTAACAGACAGGGCGCTTGAGGTAAAAGTAGGTAGAGAGTTGGCAGAGGCGGTACCTACTTTAGACAAAGCTCAAATTTTTCATGATGATTCGCCCCCCGCTGGTTATTTTGATTGCTGGTTATTCTGATATCTATAATAAGCCCCGGTTTACTCTTTGTGGAACAGGCATCTTGCCTGTTGCTGATACGCAGTTGATCTCACCGAGGGATTGAAAGAGACTGTTGAATGAAATTACCCTCAGAGTGCGATCTCGGATATAACCATCAACAATAGGGAAACTGAGGACACGGTATTGCCGTTTCCCTACCTCAACATAATCAATCTTCCTCGATAATATATATAACCATCGCCCGATTAATTGTAGGGAAACCGCACGGCGTCCTCTCCTGACTGCCGGTAATATCAATTCCGATACCACCGGATTTGATATAACTCCTATTTCATATATTCAACCATCTGCTGTTCCAGCTTAGCCAACAATGTATCCACATCGGTTGCAGCTTCCTCAAAACAAACAGGAGGTTCAGGCTTAGGTTCAAAAAAAATTAACTTGATTTGACCTTCGCCGATCGCCAAAATCGCCACTTCTGTCTCAGGTTTGTGAGCATTCAACACACCTACAACTTCCTGAATATGACTTCTCACTTGACGGTTCAACTCTTCAACCGCCTCTTTCTTACAATACACAAAACGCGCAGTTTCTGCAATATCAATTGCTAAAACCTCCTCGCTTTCCTCTCCCCTTTCCAGGAATAGCCCCCAAGCCAAAGCAGCCAATTCATTTTGATTAGCTTTCACGAATTTATCTAATTTGCGACTCCAGCTATTTTCGTTGGGTTTGGACTCAGGGCTATCAAATAGAAACATTTTCTCTTCTTGTTTGTATAAACTAATATTTTACAGTCAGCAGTCAGCAGTCAGTAGTCAGTTGGCAGTTGGCAGTTGGCAGTTGACTGTTGTCATTAGTTAGCCATGCCCAATGCCCCATCCCTAATTACAAATTAGCAATTCCCAATTACTCAAAACCGCTGCGTTTCTATCTTATACCAGATTGCACGCGCCAGAGCGCCGCATAAATTCCGTCCTGTTCGATCAGTTGTTCGTGCTGCCCCGATTCTACCACTAGCCCTTCTTCCATGACACAAATGCAATCGGCATTGCGGACAGTAGAAAGACGGTGGGCGATCGCAATTGTAGTGCGATTTTTGGTAATTCGTTCGAGCGATCGCTGAATTGCCGCCTCTGTCTCGTTATCGACGGCTGAAGTAGCTTCGTCAAGAATCAAAATCGGCGGATTCTTCAAAACAGCCCGTGCAATTGCAATTCGCTGCCGCTGACCCCCCGACAATTTTTGACCGCGTTCCCCTACAATAGTGTTGTAACCGTCCGGCAATTGGGCGATAAACTCGTGCGCTTCCGCAATTTTAGCAGCATTTACTATCTCTCGATTAGTTGCCTCAAAACTGCCGTAAGCAATATTTTGTGCCACCGTACCGTGAAACAAAAACACATCTTGACTCACCAATCCGATCGCTCTCCGCAAATCTTTTAAATTCAGGTTATTTAATTCTATACCGTCGAGATAAATATTGCCGTGCTGTACCTCGTACAGCCTCAAGATCAGCTTCACTAGCGTACTTTTTCCCGAACCAGTAGCCCCAACAATCGCAGTAGTTTTTCCGGCCGGCAGAGTCAAGGAAAAATACTGCAAAATTGGCTTTCTTTGATTGTAAGAAAAAGTAACATTTTTAAATTCCAACTCACCCTTAATCGAACTAACCGGCCGCCGAATATCACCCGTGCGAATTGCGATCGGAGTATCCAACAAATTCATCACCCGATTAGTAGAAGCCATTGCGCGCTGGTATTGATCCAGAGTATCTCCCAGGCGAGTCAGCGGCCACAGCAACCGCTGGGTCAAAAACACCAAAACGCTGTAAGTTCCCACAGATAATCGGCCCGCAACCACCTCCAAACCGCCCAGAAATAGTGTTGCAATAAACCCCAAGAAAATCACAACCCGAATCAGCGGAATAAAAGCTGCCGAAAGTACGATCGCCCGTCGGTTGCTTTCGCGGTAAGCTTGGCTTTGTCCTTCGATGCGCTGAATTTCATAATCTTCGGAAGTAAAACTTTTAATAGTAGTAATTCCCATCAAATTATTCGACAGTTGCCCGTTCAGAAAACTCACCTTTTCCCGCACATCAGCATAGAGAGGAGCGAGGCGGTTTTGAAAGGCGATCGAGCCCCAAATAATAAAAGGTATCGGCAGCATTGACAGCCCAGCAATACCAGGAGAAGCAGCAAAAAAAGCCGCGCCAATCACAACAACCGTTGTCATTACCTGAATCACCTCATTAGCGCCGTCGTCCAAAAAACGTTCGAGTTGATTGATATCATCATTGAGAATAGAAATCAAACCGCCCGTGCTGCGTTCTTCAAAATAAGCTAATTCTAATTCCTGCAAATGGCTGTAAGCTTCCAAACGCAAATCGTGTTCAATATCCTGAGCCAAATTGCGCCACAAATAATCATAGGCATATTCAAAAAGAGATTCCAACGTCCAAACAACCGCGCTCAAAAGAGTGATAATTGCCAGTTGCCAAAAGACATCTTTTATGCCCCACTGAGCGAGGATAGAATCTTGCTGTTTCACCACCACATCAACGGCAATACCGATTAATGCTGGCGGTGCTAAATCGAAGAATTTATTGAGCAGCGAACAGATACTTGCCAGCCAAGCTTTCAGGCGGTAGCGGCGTCCGTACTTCAGCAGCCGCTTTAGCGGATGGACAGGTTTTGATTGATTTGGTGATGCTTGAGAATCATTCATAGGGCATGGGGCATCGGAAATAGGGTCGAGAATTAAAAATTAGTAGGGCGATCCGCGCGCACCTTACCCTTGTTTAATTTTTAATTCTCAAATGCCCCGTTCCTAGGCTTTAAATGTTAACACTGGCTTCATTTTAGCGACTACACCAACTATTTGCGCCTCAACCTGAACGTCAATTACTGGTTGAATTGCCTTGTAAGCTGCCGGTGCTTCTTCAATTCTGCGTTCTTCGCGCCAGGTAATGCAATCTACGCCGGTTAATCCCAAAGTGGAGTCAGTTTTGTCAGCACCTTTGCGGCTCATATCGAAGCGCGATCGCGCCCTTCCTGCACCGTGAGAAGCCGATCGCAAAAATCGATCGTTCCCCTTCCCAACCAGCAAAAAAGACGGCGCGCCCATCGAACCCGGTACAATTACAGGCTGACCGGAATGTGCGGGACAAGCGCCTTTGCGCGTTACCCAGCCGGCACCTTCGCCTAAAGTGATATTGTGAGGCAAATCGTATACTAAGGGAGCTTCGACATCGCCGAAAACTTGTCGCAAACGCCAGCGCAGAAGTTCTGCTAGCAGCAAACGGTTGATAAAACCGTAGTTAGCGGCGGTTGCTTCCGCTTGCAGGTAGCTGTTGACAAGTTCGGGATTTGCTGCCACAGATAGCGGAAAAAGCCTGGCTTCAGGATGTTTCAGAGTTTTCGGCCAGGCGTCGCAAGCTCGATCGCGCCACATTCCGCCGATGTATTTGCCGACATTCCGCGAACCCGAGTGAATCATGAAAGCCATTTGTCCGGATCGAACTCCCCAAGTATAAGCCGTAGCTCGATCGATAACTTCCTCAACCACTTGAATTTCGACAAAGTGATTGCCGCCACCGATGGTAGCTAACCCGCCATCCCTGACTAAGCCGTCATTTGGGACTAATTCTTCGGGAGCCCATTTGACATCGCCATTCATGGAACCGCCGAGGAAAGTGCGATCGCACTCTGTGGCCAATTGCTGGAAATCCGAATTAGCCGCGCTGCCGGTTGCCTCGTCTGGCATAGTATCCAGCCATCCGGGAATCCCGTGTTGGAACATGGCGCGAGCAGTTTTTGCAGTCATGCTGACATCGCGAGTACCGAAGAAATAATCGCCTTTGAGCAATTCTACAAATCGATCGCGCTGACTGAGGAATTGTTCGATCGACAAATCCGCAACGTGTAACCGCATCCCGCAGTTAATATCAGAACCGGTAGCCGCCGGAATCACCATTCCTGCTGTTTGGACGATCGAGCCGATCGCCACCCCCGCATCCCCCGGATGGAAATCTGGAGTAGCGCCAGCGCGGCAAACGCAACCACCTTGAGGGTGTCGAACATTCGCCAAATTTGCCAACTGTTTTAGCGCCTTTGCTTCCACAGGAAAATCCTCTGGGAGCAAAACTTCTGATGTTGGAGCATCGGCATCTTGCC
Source organism: Microcoleus sp. Pol1C5 (assembly GCF_036701115.1). Taxonomy (NCBI): domain Bacteria; kingdom Bacillati; phylum Cyanobacteriota; class Cyanophyceae; order Oscillatoriales; family Microcoleaceae; genus Microcoleus; species Microcoleus sp. Pol1C5. The sequence goes on from NZ_JAUBQE010000007.1 coordinate 157,138, forward strand.
AGTATTCTTTTCGAGTAAACTTTATTGTCGTAACTAACCTCAAGACTTGGCCGAGACAAAGCTCGCAAAACCCTGTTCAAGTTTTTTGGCTGCTGCATAAATAGTCTGTTGTGGGTTGCAGTACAACCGCCACAAATGGAAGAGATGTTGTAGTTAGTAAAATAATTTGGTTCAGCAGCAATCTTTATAGAGAGAAGTTGAAGCCAACTTCTCGACTCACTACAAGTATGACACCCCATTTTTTCCGGGTAAATTTACCCAACTTATCTGCCATAGCGAGGTATCCAAAATTTGTGAACCTCTTCCCTATTATGCTGTTTTTCAGCGCTGTCAGTGCCGCTCAAAGCTTGTTTCCTCCCTTTTCTTGTTAAAGATAAATTAGCTGACTAAGGGTTGAGTTCAGGTTTCCCAAAACCAGACTTTTTTTTCAATTCCCGCCAATAATCCCCAACTTTTGTTTCTCCCAAAGCCATGCGCATTTTCTGAATCATGCTGCTTCTTACAGGTGGTTTTCCGTAGTAAAGAAATTGACTGATGTCTTTAGCAAGGGCCGCATTCATGAAAGTTTTAACATCTTGGCGAGCCAAATATTTCTCCCGAACCTCCTGCAAATATTCGTCTTGAGCGTTCGTGTGAAATACCGTCCAGCTCGCGTCTTCCATCTTACACAAAGTATATTGGTTGTGAGCCTCCATATATGCGCTAAATGCTTCTTCCAGCAAAAACCTGCCAAACTGGTGTGTTCCTTCAAATCTTGAAGCAATATATTCACCCGCAAATTCTTGCATGACTGCAACGAAGGTACTGTGCTTCATCAAAGAAAAATTGATCGTGCAGGCTTGAATGAAGTACCACCCAGCCCAAGCGTCGAGATGTGGGTACGATCTGTTAAAAGCTCCGCCCACTGCAAAAACTTCATCTCGTTCGAGATAATCGATCGCTTCCTCTAACCAACCGTCGTGGCCTTCTCTGTAAGGTAACGTGTCAATTTTGAACCACAATACATACGGCTTGCTAGCGATTGCTCCCGCTGTATACTCCTGAATAAAACATCTATCTTTGTCATTGTCTTGATGGTGCGATGCAATGATTTGCAGCTTATCAATTAAGCCCTCCTGATAAAGTTCCCAATAAACTTTTTGAGTGTCCCTATCGCTGCCACCGTCGACAACAATAACTTCCCCTGGTTTGCCACCTAAAAATTTAAACCAATCCAGGAGAATCTCTCTATAGGCTAACCCATTGCCAAAATTGGCTGAGACCATCGACACTTCACTGAGTTTGCTTAATTGCTCGCTCATATTTTTTATTGAAGGAATATAGCTGGTGCTTGTCCGTTACAACATACTAAAATTTTAGACGATTGTCAATTTTAAATAACATCATTACAGTAAAAATACTGATAACTTTACTGTGTGTTTGATTATATTTGTAACAGCACCAGCCCTGGACGCACTCCGGCTCTCATAAACGGGGTTTTTTAACTTAAGACTAAAGCCAAAAAACCCCGTTTCTTTCGCGCCGATCAGCTAGTCGGTGGACTTGTAGAGTTAATACCTCACTTACGCACCGAAACTTAAAAAACCGCGTTTGTTAACCGATATTCCTCGCGCTACAGGGAGGAGTATGGGGTAAAATAACCCGGTTTCTACGATACATCTTAGGTTGAGCAACAAAACCTCCAGAAACAAACCGGGTTGCTGCACAAGTCCTCAATAAGTTTGTTTGACAGGCGAAAAATGACAAACTTTTAATTAGAGATTGCTTAAAGATAATATCTAACGGTTGTTACAACCCGACTTTTTTTAGCCCGCAAAGCCGCTTTCAAAAAGAAAGCAGTTTGATTGTGCAGCAGTCCCTCCCACCAATTTCGCGTCACAAAAGCCGGAATGATCAGCGTTAAATATACTCCCGGTCGCTGCTCTTCAAACAAAGCCAAAAAGTGTGTCAAAGCCGAACCAACAGAACGGTAAGGCGAGTCCAGAATTTCCAAAGGAATATCAGACTGCAAATCTTGCCAAGCCGCTTGTAATTTTTCTCGATCGGTCAAACCAATATCTACGTGAACTGCGATAACTTCATCAGCAATTAAACGAGCGTAATCCAGGGCCTCAAAAGTTCCTCGGTGCAACTGCCCGACTAACACGACTGCCGGATGTGTCACCGCCTTAACTCTAGGTCTGCGAAGATAAGACCTCGGTTCTATTCCCTGAATGCTCAAGCGAGCCGCTACATACCGATAGTGCCGGTGAATAGCTAAAAATAGAGTGACTACGAGCGGAATAGTTACTACGACAACCCAAGCTCCCAAAAGGAATTTTGTAGCGAGGATTACAGCCAAAACTCCCGTTGTTGCCACTGCACCAATACCGTTCATCACAGCACTAACTTGCCAACCTTTACCTCGTTCTTTAAACCAGTGAATTACCATTCCCGATTGGGAGAGAGTAAAAGAAGTGAAAACTCCAACCGCATACAGGGGAAGCACCGCACTCGTATTGCCTCGAAAGATGATAATTAAAAGAGCAGCGCAGAAGCTTAGCAGATTAATGCCATTAGAATAAACCAGTCGATCGCCCAACAGCGACAACTGCCGGGGCAAGTACCCGTCCCGCGCCAAAAAATAACAAAGTCGCGGAAAATCAGCATAACTCGTATTCGCCGCCAACAGCAAAATTAACAGAGTTGCCGCCTGCAAATAGTAATAAAATATACCTACACCAAAAATCTGTTTTCCCAATACAGAAAGGAGCGTTTCATGTTCTGTAGGAATCACCTGATAAATATGAGCCAAGTAACTAATTCCCAAAAACATTGCTCCCAGAATTCCCCCCATATAGCTCAAAGTCAGGCGCGCATTTTTCCATTCAGGAGGCTTAAAAGCCAACACACCGTCTGATATGGCTTCAACTCCAGTCAGGGCAGTACAGCCCGCCGCAAAAGCGCGCGCCAGCAGAAATAATCCCAAAGGTTCCTTAGCTGGAATATTTTGTAATGTCGGCATAACATTACCTGTTGCCTGTTGGAATAAGCCGCAGCCAATCAAAACAAAAATCCCAACGAGAAACCCATAGGTGGGAACCATAAATATATTGCCCGATTCCCGTAATCCCCTGAGATTGGCAAACATGATTAGGACAATAAAAACTAAGCACAGTTCAACTGTGTAGGGTTGCAGCGAGGGAACTGCTGAAGTCAAGGCCGCCACCCCAGCCGAAATACTTACTGTTACAGTTAAAATGTAATCAATCATCAGCGAAGCTGCTGCGATCAAACCAGGGTAAATACCTAAATTTTCTCGCGCCACAATGTAAGCACCGCCGCCGTTGGGGTACGCTTTAATTGTCTGTCGGTAAGACAGCGCCACGATCGCCAACAGTAAAATAATAATTCCAGAAATAGGCAGCGATAAACTCAAACTGCTACTGCCCGCTAGTAACAGTACCAGCAGAGTTTCTTGAGTAGCGTACGCAACAGACGACAGTGCATCGGAAGCCAGAACAGCTAGTCCTGTAGCGTTGCTCAGGCGTTCATGAATAGATGCGCTAGTGGGGAGAGATTCACCCAGTAAAAATCGCTTGAGCCGAGAATAAGTGTACATTGAAACTCAATATATAACCCTCCACAAATCATAATCGAGATGGGGAAAGTTTTAAGTAATTTTTGGCTCACAATTTGTAATTCTGTCTCGCTTGTTGAGTCAGCTTCAGCTTGTGTTCGAGAGCTTGCCAATTTTGAGCTTCGATATCAGTGATGAACTCGTCAAGACTGTCGCGGTAAATAGAGAGCGATCGCAACAATTCCTCTCGATTGTACTTTGCCACCATCACTCCCAGCTCGGGATTGCCGCCCCCAACCCGGCTCGTATCCCGAAAACCCGAACTCGCCAAATGTTGGGCTAAATTAACAATATGCCGATCGCCCTCTCGATCGCAGGCAGCAACCAGCGTCGCGCTCGCCATTAGCGGCAAATGAGAAATCCAAGCCACAGCTCGATCGTGTTCTTCCGGCTCACATCGGTAAACTTTAGCACCCAGCAACCGCGCAATTTCCTCAACCTTATCCACCGCAAGCGTCGGCGTCTGGGCAGTCGGCGTCACCACATAAGGCCGGCCTACAAACAAATCCGGCATCGCCGCCTCAATTCCGCTTTCAGCAGTCCCCGCCATCGGGTGTCCCCCCACAAAATTCGGCCACAGAGGAGACACAGCCTGCACTATGGGTGTTTTTACGGAACCGACATCGGTTACAATAGTATCAGGGGAAAGATAGGGCACCAACTCTCGGACGATCGGCTCGATCGACCCCAGCGGCGTGCAAATAAAAACCACATCGGCTACTGCCATTAGAGACAGGTGTATGCTGGCTTCATTGACAACACCGCGAGCTTGCGCCCGATAACAAGTCTGCTGCCGGCTCGAAACCCCAAAAACATTAAACCCGCGCAATCGCAAATCCAGCCCGATCGAGCCACCAATTAAACCCAGTCCTACAATACCGATATTCATAGCAATAAAATGGGGATATTTGATACGGTGCCGCCCCCATGACAGTCGAGGAACTCCTGAAAAAATATGCCGCCGGAGAAAGAAACTTTGCCGGAATCAACCTGACTGAGGCCAACCTCAGCGGCGTCAACTTGAGCGGAGCCAACCTCAAGGGTGCGAATCTGAGTGTAGCAAACCTGAGCGGAGCAAACCTCAGCAAAACCAACCTCACAGGTGCCAAACTCAACATCGCCAGACTCAGTGGCGCCCATCTAGGCGGCGCCGACCTCACCGACGCCGACCTCAACGTCGCTTACCTAGTGCGAGTTGACCTCAAAAAAGCCATACTCATAGGAGCCAAACTGATCAGAGCCGAGCTGATTCGAGCCGAACTCAGCGGCGCCAACCTGCAAGGCGCAAACCTCAGCGGCGCCACCCTTACCGAAGCCACCCTTCGAGGAGCCAACCTCGCTCAAGCCAACCTTCGAGGCGCTCACCTCAGCGGCGCGTGCTTGACAGAAGCCAACCTCGAACAAGCCAACCTGCAAGGAGCCGACCTGAGCCGCGCCGACCTCAGCGGCGCCGACTTGCGAGGCACAGAACTGAGACAAGCCAACCTCACTCAAGCCGTACTCAGCGGCGCCGACCTCAGCGGCGTCAATTTGCGCTGGGCCATCCTCAGCGGCTGCAATCTCCGCTGGGCCGACCTGAGCGAAGCCAAATTGAGCGGTGCCGACCTCAGCCGAGCCGACCTCTGCCACGCCAACTTGCTGAATGCCAGCTTAGTTCACGCCGACCTGACAAATGCCTATCTGATCCGCGCCGACTGGATTGGAGCCGACTTAACCGGAGCCACCTTAACCGGAGCCAAACTTCACGCAGTTTCGAGGCTCGGCATCAAAACCGAAGGCATGACCTGCAAGTGGGTCGATCTGAGCCCCAACGGCGACCACAGCCAAATTTACTGGTTGAACTCAGGAGGAACCCACGACTTTTTTCACGAAACCTTGCCCACAGTTCGGATTGTGATTGACTCGCCCTTAGACCAAGGCGCTCATTTTGCACTAGCTGCAACTTATTACCAAATTGCCCAACAATACCCGAGTTTAAGTCAGCCTCCCACTATTGAAGTCAGCTCCAGGCGCACCGTACTCGCATTTAAAATGGACAGCGACGATAAATTATTTGCCACCGCTTACGTTGCGATCATTCCTTTTAACGACGCTGCCATAACTCAAAAAAACCTAATAGCTTTGATGAAAATGATTCAATCCCATGATGCAGGAAAACTTAACGTCAAAGAATCTAAACACGTCCAGTTATGCAGCAAAGCTCTTAACCAAGCTATCAGTAAAGTAGACCAAATCAAAATTTCCAGTTCTTTTCCAAAAATCGGTGAAAGCATCAATTTCTTTCAAATCCCCACACAAATGAGCTTAATTAATTCCCGCGATCAAAGACTCAGCGTATATCACCACCCAGGCTTCGGCAAGCGCCTGATTAAAAAATACGATCTGAGTAACTCAACAGCGGCTAAGTTAGCCGAAAGTACAAAATTGGCTCAAGCTAATATCACTAGCATTTTGGATTTTATAAAAGGCTTCCACAATATAGATGTCTAGGCATATTGCATCAAGTTACAAAAAATGCTTATTCTAGTTTAAAGGTTGGCACAATAAAGCTTTGTTCTAGCTAAGACATCAGGGAAATCGAAAAGCATGGATGCCGAAGAACTCATCACCAAATATGCAGCAGGAGAAAGAGATTTTACTGCCATCCTCCTTTGCGAGGCAAATCTGAGCAGGATCGATCTCAGCGGGGCTAATTTCAGTGAGGCAATTTTGAGCCTTACCAACATGAGCGGCACCAATTTGTCAAACGCCAACATGAGAAAAGCCAAACTCAATGTTGCCAGACTCAGCGGTGCCAATCTGTACAAAGCCAACCTCAGCGGCGCTATCCTCAACGTGGCAAACTTGATTCGAGCCGACCTCAGAGAAGCCCAACTCGTCGAAGCTACAATGATCAGATCCGAACTGATCCGAGCCGACCTGAGTAGTGCCAACTTGGCCGGTGCAAATCTCAGCGAAGCAGATTTGAGAGAAGCAACCCTCAGAGAAGCCAATCTAGAGCAAGCCGACCTCAGCGGGGCTCACCTGAGAGGCGCTTTTCTGACAGCAGCAAACTTGGAACGGGCTAACTTGCACAGAGCCGACCTCAGCAGGGCCGACTTGCGAGGAGTCAACCTCTGCAATGCCGAACTCAGACAAGCTAATCTATCTCAGGCCAACCTTAGCGGCGCTGACTTGCGAGGCGCTAATCTCCGGTGGGCTGACCTCAGCGGGGCGAACCTGACCGGTGCTGACCTCGATGAAGCGAGATTGAGCGGGGCCAACTTGTACGGAGCAAATTTGAGCAATGTCAATCTATTGAACGCTACTTTGGTACACGCGGATTTGACTCAAGCTAATTTGATTCACGCTGATTGGGTGGGGGCAGATTTGACGGGGGCGGCCCTGACGGGGGCAAAAATTTATGCGGTTTCTAGGTTTGATGTGAAAGCAGATGACATTACCTGCGATTGGGTGGACCTCAGTCCTAACGGCGATCGCAGCCACATTCAGCGCTTTACCCCAGAAGAATCTCAAAGGTTTTTCAATGCTACACCGCCGACAGTTCAAATTATTGTCGATCGACCTCTCGACCCCGATGCTAACTTTGTACTTGCAGCTACCTACCGCCAAATTGCCCGTCAATACCCTGCTTTGAGCCATCCTCCCAGTATCGAAGTTAATTCCCGACGCACAATCATATCATTTAGAATAGAACAGGACGAGCAACTATTTCCCACCGCTTTCGTTGCGATTATTCCCTTTAGTGATGCAGCATTTACTCAGAAAAATTTGATTACTTTGATCAAGATGATTCAACCCCAAAGTGGTAATAACCTGGGCGTCAGAGTCTCAAATATGGTAGTGCAATTAAACGTAGCCCTGACCAAAACAATGAGAAAAATAGGGGAAATGAAAATTCAGCCGGTTCGCCTCGATCGCGAACCGATGTCAAGTTTTTTCCAATCACCTACCCAAACTGTACTCGCTAACTCCAGCGCCGAAACTTTGATGATTCACTATCACCCAGATTTTGGCAGAAACTTGACAAATTTGCCCGGAGTCAACAAAACCTCTATCAGTCCTGCAATTAAAGCCCAAAGATTTACCACCCCGCCCCTAAATACGGTTATTGAGTTTGTCAAAAGCTTTTATCAGCTCGGTGAGTAAATACTATAAATTAATTTGATATTATTTCTATTTATGCCATATAAAAGTTAGCCGATTGCCATTTTATTCAGGTAAACAAATGGAAGCTCAAGAACTGCTCAAACGATTTGCAATCGTCAAAAGATATACTGAAGGCGACAGAGATTTCACAGGAATCAACCTGAATGAAGCTAATCTCAGCCGCATCAATCTCAGCCAATCAATTTTAAAGGGGGCTAGCTTATTTGTTACCAACCTCAGCGGTGCTAACTTGAGCGAAGTTAACTTGAGCGAAGCTAACCTGAATGTGGCTAGACTCAGCAGTACCAACCTCTCGCGGGCAATCTTAAACGGGGCTACTCTCAACGTAGCAAACTTAGTGAGAGCCGATTTAAGTGCAGCTCAATTAATCAGAGCATCCCTTATTAGAAGCGAATTAGTCCGCTGCGAACTCAGCAAAACTAACTTCAGCGGCGCTAACCTGACTGAAGCAGATTTAAGAGAGGTAAAACTGACGGAAGCTAACCTGTCCGGTGCTAACCTGTCCGGTGCAAATCTCAGAGGTGCTTCGGCTGCTTCAGCTAACTTTCAAGAAGCTAACTTACACGGCGCAGATTTGACGAAAGCAGAACTTAACGGCGTCAATTTGAGCAATGCCGATATGAGACAAGCTTCTTTGCAACAGGTGAATCTCAGCAGTGCCAATTTGAGCGGAGCTAACCTTAAATGGGCTGATTTGACGGGAGCTAACCTCAGCGGCGCGGATCTGAGCTTTGCTAAATTGAGCGGAGCTAACCTTAACGGAGCAGATTTAAGAAATACTAATTTAGGAAGTGCTAGTTTCGTTCACGCTGATTTGACAGAAACAAATTTGATTAATGCAGATTGGGTGGGCGCTGATTTGAGAGGAGCAACTTTAACAGGAGCAAAACTGTATTTAGTTCCTCGGTGTGGTATCATTGCAGATGATATTACTTGCCAGTGGGTTGACCTCAGCCCCGCAGGCGATCGCACTCAGATTCAACAATTTAATTCGCCGTCAGAATCGATAAAATTTTTAAATCACACGCCTGGGTTAGTGCAAATTGTGGTTGACGCACTTTTAGACTACTCAGCAAACAGCACTTTAGCAACAGTTTACAGCGAAATAGCTCGGCATTACCGGGCAATGAATTTTCCTCCTAATATTGAAGTCGGCTACCGCCGCACAACTCTAACTTTTAGATTTGAGAGCGATGAGCATTTATTGCCAGCAGCTTTTTTAGCGATTCTTCCTTTTAAAGATGCTGTACAAACTCAGAGAAATATTATGGTTATCGGCAAAAATATTGAAAGTCAAAATTTAGATGAGAAACGAATAGTGCAGTTGCGTAAAGCATTGAGTAAAGCTACAAATAAGTTAAATGATTTGATAAATTTGCTCTCTAATATATCAGGGGTTAGTCAGCCAACAAAGTTTTTTGAGTCGCCTACCCAAACTATTTTAATTAGTTCGGGACAGGAGAGTTTGATGGTGAATTCTCACGGGAATTTTGGGAAGGGAGGTGCAAGTCATCAGCCGAGTAAATTCAGTTTGCCTCTCGGTCAAAAAGTAGTTGATTTTCTGGCCAGTTTTGATTATGTTGAGTGAGAAATGTCAATTTTAAAACCGATTGATTGAGGTAGAAGTCCACAACTCATTGCTCCGCTTCCTGCGATCGCACTCCGAGCCGCACTGGCCACACCATTTAACGATGGCACGGCTCGTGGCGCGGGCTTTGCGCTTGGGGCGCAGCGCTCTGATCCAAACGGGGCTTCCCGCTGGAGCTTACCGACAGCGGTATCGAGTCAGCTATTTGATGCCTATTTTGATGTGGCCGGAGCCTGTGATTTTAGTGGCGCCGACACCGCTGATCGAGCATTTGAGAGCAGTGGAAATTCCGCGTTTGCAAGAGTGGCTGCAAACAGAGGGGTCGATCGAGACTTATTCGGATAATGCCACTGGACGAGGATTGATGCTAGCAGATCCGCAGTCTTGGCTGGCGGCTCGCTTGGCGGGGAATTCGGAACTGCACAGGAATATTCCGACAATTATCGACGGTGTGGATGACTTGGAAGTTTGGACGCGCCAGCAATTGACGGCGGGTTTGCAACCGGGTGACTGGAATGATTTAATGCAATCTCAGCCTTTGGAAGCCGATGCAATCCTCCAAGGGCGGGTAATGCTAACGCGGGCTTTCTTTAAGCATCCGGCGAAACCAGAGGAGTGCTATTTGCTGGAAACGGCAGAGCAAAATATTTTGCAGGGACTGTTTGAAAGGATTGAGCCAAACCCCCTAATTCCGGCTGCTTGGAGCAATTTTTGGCAGCGGTGGGAAACAAACGGAAAACTGCGGTGGGCGGAAATTCATCGGGAGGCTGGGTCATTTTCTCTTTACTGCGCGCCGGTGCAGGTGGCTGAGGTTTTGACCAAAATTTGGGACGATCAGCCGGTGGTGTTGATTGGCGGGGCGGTGGATGTGGAACCGAAGGCTCCGATTTTCCGGGAAATGCTGGGGCTTCCAGAATTGACGAGCGTTAAGTTTTCGCCCGATCGACAAAATGAATTAATTCAACTGTACATTCCCAACTGGCTGCCGCTGCCAAATACGCCGGAATTTCAGGGAGTTTTAATAGAAGAAATTCGGACTTTGCTGTTGATGAGCGCGTCGGTGGCGGGGTTAACGGTGCTGATTGTTGGTGATGTACCGCTGAAGGCTCGGCTGGCGGCGATTTTGGCTTCTGAGTTCGGTTCTAGGGTGCAGGTAGAAAAGACGGATGTGGGCGAGAATGCGATTTTGGTGACAGGGTGGGAGTTTTGGCGGGAACATCAGGGGGAATTGAGGGCGCCTCACTTGCTGGCGATCGCAACTTTGCCGCTACCTTCTTTGGAGAATCCTTTGGTGACGGCGCGTGTGGCTTATTATAAGGAACGGCGCAAGGATTGGTTTCGGTTGTATTTGCTGCCGGCCGCGCTGAATGAATTGCAGCGGGCGATCGCGCCGGTGCGAGAACGTCAAGGGGTGGTGGCGATTTTCGACAGCAGGGTGATTCACCGCAGTTACGGACAGCAGGTTTTAGCGGCTTTGAGTCCTTTTGCGAGGATTGATTATTTGGATACGACTTGGCTGACGCAGGCTTGAGATGACCTGTTGACTTATAATTTGGTTAGGTATCCAGTTGAAATCTAATTTAGTAGACAAAGATTATGGGTGAAGCTAAGCGTCGCAAAGAGTCGATCGGCGACGAATACGGTAAAGAAGAACGCATCGTTCCCTGGCTGCCAATCACGAAAACCCAAAGCGAAGATTTTGTCAAGTGGACAAGTCGCGGAAGCTGGATCGGGATTAGTCTTTTGGTGGCTTGGTGGATTGTAGTGCGATTTGTCGGCCCGTCGGCGGGTTGGTGGCAGGTTAACTGATGCCAGACTCGACAAATGCCTGTATTCTTGGCATTGTGTCGAGTTTAACTCGGAAACAAGCTGCTGAATTTTTAGGAAAATTTTAGTTGCGAATTTTAACTTGGTATGGTATCTTAATTATCTGCGGGCAATTAGCACAGTGGTAGCGCACTTCCTTCACACGGAAGGGGTCACAGGTTCAAATCCTGTATTGCCCATATAAATTATTTTCTGATTCCTCTTATTTCTTAGTCCCCCTCTGCGGGGACGAAATTTTGTGTAGCCGCTGTTTCAACCGCCGTCACCTTCTTAAGCTTCAACATATTCGCAAATAGAGACAGGTTCCGGAATAGGAAAAGCATCCTCTTGTAGTCCTTGAATATGAAATGCGATCGCCTCTTTAATTAAATTTCTCACCTCTTCTAAACTTTCAGCCACAGCTACACATCCAGGTAAATCGGGAACATACGCACCGTAGCTAGTTTCACCTTTTTCAATTACAACAGCATAACGCATTAATCTTCCTCCTCTTCTAGTTGAGCTTGCCGCCAAACACTTTTAAGCGTACCAATTGGCATATCAACGCCTAAATTACCTGACACCGTGACAGTCACAGCCTTTTCTGGGTGTTTAAATTGACGATGACTGCCCTTTGTTCTAGCTAAATACCAACCATCATCTTCTAACATTTTAATAACTTCTATAACTGGCATTTTTTATCTATAAAACTCATCAACTCCCGCACTTTTATTCCCATCATATGCTCTAACTTCAGCAACCTCTCCCTTGTAAGCTGCGCCCCCGATCAAAAACCTCATCCTGCTTTGGGTTTGAAAGTCCCGACGATCTTAATCTCTCCGAAAATGGGCTCACTGGCGATCGCAGTTCGGCGCCAGTGAACACAATTTAAAACCAGAGACTTGTAGAAACCTGGTTTTACTACCTTTTTTGACTGCAAGCGTAGTTCAGCACCTTTTTTTGAACTTGATTAGGGGGAAAGTACGCTTCTCGATATCTTTCATAGACTACAATTTTTCCTGTTTTAACGCTTCCCTCTGCTAGTCTCTGCATCATCCGAGTTTGGCAGTTGGCCGAGTACAGCACGTATTGTTTTGAGTTAGTCCTCACATCAAAGGTAATACGAGCGCCTTGTCTATTTATGGTGTTAGTTCCTACATACCAAAAATCATTATTAATTTTTGTTCCAGGAACAGGTTTCCACACAACGTCTGAAATTGCCGAAGCTCTCATTGCTAGACTTAAAACCCCAAGTGTAACCACCAGTGTCAAAGAAATAAATTTCATATCTCTCCTCTTGAATCTAAAAAGTTAAGCTGCTAACTCTTCAGTAAACTCAATCAACTCATCCACTTCTGAGTAAACCAGCGTTCCACAGCCACTTCTGGAAACTGATCCAACGGTGCCTCATACAAATCCGGAACTCCAACTGTGGCTTCTTCAAAAACACGTTCTGCACCGCCTTTAAAAACTGAATCAGATTGGCGTTAAACTGTCTCTGGTTAATAAAATCCTCAAAATTCCGCCTACTTCCTGATAATCCGGCAATGCGTCAATCTCGAACAACTCTCGCAGAAACGATAATTAACTATTCACCTTCAGATTAAACGCCTTGCGAATATTCGACTCCGAAAAATGCACATTCCCCCCGCCTAATTCTGGCCTCAGAGTACGTTCTAAGGCCACCAGTTGCAAGTCCGTCGCTGCTTCCCGATTGCGAATTGCTGCAATTGTCGGGTGAGTCTCAAAAATCTCCAATACCTTCGCCTCAACCCGCTGGCGATATTCCTCCTTGATAATTAGACAATTTTCAACAAGGCTAAATCCGCGTGAAGCGAAGCTATCCCGAAGGGAATCGCCCAAAACTTGCCTTGTATACTACACATATGCTACACTAACATTGTAGCTCGTGTCCCCGCAGGAGGTTCCCTCATGGCAAATGCCAATCTTCCTCAAAATTTCAACTTAATCCTACCCGCAGGAACCCAAATTGTCACCCGAATCGAGGTCAAAAACCCCGCCAGTGACCAATCTTGGAAACCGGGATTAGTAGGCGTCATCGTTCAATCGCCTACGGACAATTCCCACGCATATTTAGTCAAACTCCCAGACGGAACAGAAGTTAGTCTGCGGCGGCACGAACTCAGCATCCGCAAGCAGTTTCAGAGCGAAGGATTGCAGTCAGGAGGAGATTTTTTAGCAGAATACAACCTCTATGATTCTGTAATTTACCGCTGCATTCTTGGCTCGAGAGCCTACGGTCTTGATAACGAGCAATCCGATACAGACAGACGCGGGATTTACCTGCCGCCTGCAATACTTCATTGGTCGCTTTACGGCATTCCAGAACAATTGGAAAACAAGGAAAATCAGGAATGCTATTGGGAACTGCAAAAGTTTCTAGTTTTGGCACTAAAAGCTAACCCAAATGTGCTAGAATGTTTGTACACGCCTTTAGTAGAAACTGTTTCTCCTGTAGCACAAGAATTGCTCGAAATTAGGGAAATCTTTCTTTCTCAATTGGTTTATCAAACTTACAATAGCTACGTTTTGTCTCAATTTAAAAAGATGGAGCAAGACCTCCGCAATACTGGGGAAATTCGTTGGAAGCACGCGATGCACTTAATTCGCTTGCTGCTGTCAGGAATTACGGTTCTCAAGGAGGGGTTTGTGCCTGTTCGCGTGCAGGATTATCGATCGCAACTTTTATCTATCCGCAACCAAGAAATATCCTGGGATGAGGTGAATCAGTGGCGGTTGAGTTTGCACGGTGAGTTCGATCGCGCTTTTGCTGCAACTAAGTTGCCAGAACGTCCTAATTACGAGAAAGCGAACCTGTTTTTGATTAAATCTCGTAGAGGTGCAATCGAAATCGGATCTTGAAATCGCTTCTTGTGAAACAAAGCCCGCCTGCATGGACTGGAATAAATGACAGAATACATCTCGAATCTCGCCCAAATTATCTCCGTTCAACCTTATCCGCTACTGTTTGCGACTGTCAGCGGTTCGCACTTATACGGCTTTCCTTCTGCCGATTCTGACTTCGACTTGCGGGGAGTACACCTCTTACCGCTACCGAAAGTAATTGGACTGATTTCTGCCGACGAAACAATCGAAGTTTCGCAAGTTCGGGAGGGAATGCAACTCGATTTAGTAACTCACGATATCAAGAAATTTTTTGAGATGCTGTTGAAGCGCAACGGCTACGTGCTAGAACAACTGTATTCGCCGCTGATAGTTTACAGTACAAAGGAACACGAGGAATTAAAAGATCTCGCCTCGAACTGCATTACCAAGCACCACAGCCACCACTATCTCGGTTTTGCTAAAACTCAATGGAAATTGTTTGAGAAAGAACGCCCGCGTCGGGTTAAGCCGCTGCTGTATGTTTACCGGGTGTTGCTGGCTGGGATTCACTTGATGCAAACGGGGGAAGTGGAGGCAAATTTGGTGAAACTTAACGAGAAGTTCCAGTTGTCGTATATTCCTGATTTGATCGATCGCAAGCTGGCTGGGGAGGAAAAATCAGTGCTTGAAGATACAGATATTGAATTTTATCAGCAAGAGCGCGATCGGCTAATCAATATATTAGAAGATGCAAGTTTTACAAGTCATTTGCCATCAAATCCTCATGCAAAGGTTGCTCTTAACGATTTTCTGGTAAAGGTGAGGATGTCATCTGTGAACTAAGCTGTTCCAAGCCTAATTAGTCGTTTGGTGAAGCAAGCACCCTACATATTAGTCTATTAGTCGTTTGGTGTGCCGAAAATCGCAGGACCTCCAGTCTAGGACGCATCAGTACCAAAGAAACCGGGTTTTTTATCGACATTAAACACCCGAATGGAGTATTTTCATCGTCGCTCAAACCCGGTTTCAAGTGATTTACCTTGATACACTTGTGTTTGCTGGTTCGCTAATGCCAGCTAGGCCAATATTTCGATCGTCAGTAAATTGTAAGTTTTTTCCTGGTATATAAATATTCCAAGTTACGCCGCCTAAATATGTCTTGATATATGACATCAAGGCGTGGATAAATACAACGATGCCGAGCATTTCTAATGACTCTTCAACGGTCACTATTATCTGGTAAACTATATTATCCTCTCCCACTTTAGAAGCTTGGTATCCCCCTAGCAGTTCCATCCCCAATGCTCCTCCAATATAAAGAGCGCACGCTGCAACAAACATTTTTTTTGTAGGAAGAGGAAGGTGTAACAGAAACTTACTGTAGGATATGAGAAAGAGCGCTACTAGAAAACCGAACGGCACAATCCAAGTAAAGTAAAGAAATCCTGTGGTGGCATTTAGGAGACTTCGCATTGGATTTATCAAGTTTTCGTGCAATTGACCAGCTTCGTCTAAAGATAGATATAAAAATATGAATGATAAAATTTTCCACTGACGCTTGTAGCGACAACTATCCAAATTTTTCGCATAAGCAATCACACCTAGCAAGAGAGAACTAAATAGCAATGCCAAAACTGAGTATGCCGTTGGAATGTTCCGCTCGGAATCAACGCTGAATACCTTTACGAAGTAGTTGTCAGACGGATTACCAGGCAAGAAGTACACAGTCATCTCACTTAATAAAGATATTACAACTAGACAGGTCACCACTCGAAGCAAAAATTGGGTTACAGCCCCAGGAGCTAAAGGAATGTTCAGTTTCATGTTCTTTTAAGTGTTGTTTTAACCTTTGTTTAACGGAATCTTATCAAAAGAAAAAACGAATGCGGTCTACCCACAGATAGAGAAGACTGCAGGGGAATCCCCTCTTTTTGTTGTAAGCGTAAGATTATCGTAGGATTAAGGAATGTAGCAGACCTCGATCGCCATTGATTTTATCGTGACTATATAATAAAAAAATATTTACTGAAAAGTAAATTCTATCTCTCCCAAAATGAAGCTGAAACCATTACTAGGGTGGACTTTAGTTCTAAATTCGCTCAATGTCAGCGAGAAAAACTCGGCCTTCGGAAGCCGAGATTCCTCTGTACCGAGGATTTCTGTAATCGAATAGGATTACCGATCGATCGAGAGTGACCACTATGAGGTGAAATAACAGGCCAGTCGAGTGATTCGCCGCCATTTGTTAACCTAGACTCCCCCCAGCGAGATCGAAATATTTTATTGTCCAAGTCAATTAACTGTCAGTCAATTGCTGATTTCCCAAGTTTTTGCTGCTTTACTTATTTTTCGTACCTGCGCGGCGTGTAAACCCAAACATCTCCATATTTGCGGGGAATAATCCGAGTTTGACTCGAACCGACAATCACTAAAGTTCTCATGTCAGCGTCTTGCGGCTGGAATTCGCCGAGGGTGCAAACGCGGACAGATTGGCCTGGGCGGCCGAGGTTTCGCCCTAGGATGACGGGGGTTTTAGCATCGCGACTTTGCAACAAAATCTCGATCGCCCTAGAGAGTTGCCAAATCCGCTGTTTCGAGATCGGATTGTAAAATGCGATCGCGAAATCTGCGATCGCAGCGGCCGCAATCCGCTGTTCAATGACCTCCCAAGGCTTGAGAATATCCGAAAGCGAAATCACGCAAAAATCGTGTCCGAGGGGTGCTCCGATCGCAGCCGCGGCCGCCTGCATGGCTGAAATGCCCGGTGCGACCCGAATATCGATGCCTTGCCATTCGGGTTTGGCGTCAAAGTCGATCGCCTCAAACACCGCTGCAGCCATCGCAAAAATACCCGGATCTCCCGACGAAACCACGGCGACAGATTTTCCTGATGCTGCTAAATCTAGGGCAAAACGCGCGCGATCGATCTCTTCGCGGTTGTCGGAATCGTGCCGCTTTTGTCCTTCCCGCAGGGTTCCGGCTAAGTCGAGATAGAACTTGTAACCCACCCAATCCGTGGCTTCGCGCAGAATTTCCTTAACTTCCGGGGACATCCAGGGCGCGCCTCCAGGGCCCGTACCGACGATCGCCAGTTTGCCGCGGCTAATTCCGATCGCGCTAGCATTTATGGGTTCGGCGGCCAGGGCGAGCGCACAATTCAGGGATAAAGTGCGATCGCATTCGATTAACTGACTGTTTGCACCTGCTGCTGTCAGGGCAATTTGTGCAGCCTTATTTTCGATGAATTCAATTGAGTCTAATTCGACAAGTTCGGAGAGATTGAAAAAGCGGACGGGGACTTTAAAATATTGTGAAACTGCTTCAAGTGCCGGATTGCCCATCTCATTTTTTAATGCAAAAAATCCAGCAACAGAAGCTGCTGCCAAATTTGTTTTTGCCAGTAATTCCTGTACGCAAAACAGGGCTATTTCTGGCTGAATATTCGATATATTCGCGAGTGCAACTGCTGCAATTTGCGGATGGTAAACCAAGCAATCTGGCGTCGGCGCAATTGCTTTTTCGGTGACGCGGATAGTTAATTGGGCGTCGGGGGCGATCGGCAAATTGCTCTCGGAAAGCCAGCTTGCAGCCCCTTCTATGCGTACTTTTGCCCCGGCGAGCAAATTTGAAATAAAAGTCTTCGCATCTTCTGGATTCGCCAAATAATAGCCTTGGGGAGGACTCAGCAGCGCGGTGCGAAACCGGATATCTCCGGTGGTGGTAATTGAAGGTTGTACGCCGAGGGCTGCTGCAATCTCTCTGGCCAAATCATTAACGCCGTGCAAACCGCCCAGCAGCGGTACGACGGCGCTTCCGTCTTCTGCGACGGCTAAAACTGGCGGTTCGGCGCGTTTGTCTGACAGCAGCGGGGCGAGGGTACGGATGATTATTCCGGCGGCGCAGATAGCGATGATTGGGGTTTCTGTGGCAAATAATTCCCGCAATGTTTCGCCGAAGTTGCTAAAGTTGATGTCTGTGTTGGAAGTGCGATCGATTAAACCGTAAATCTGGGAACCGGGGAAATGTGCGGAGATTTTTTTGGCGAGCGACAGGCTGTTTTGACCTAATATAACTATTGCGGGAGGAATTCGATTCACGGTTTTAATTATGTGTGTGTTTGGAGTGGTTTAATTATTTTAATTTTTTGTTACTTTACGAATAAATATTTGACGACGAATCGCGAAGGCGCGAAGAAAAGTAAGAAGTGAAGCAAGTAGTTTTTCTGTTTTATTAGTGGCACAGGCATCTTGCCTGTGATTTTCTGCAATTAGTCTATCATTAAAAGAAGCAAATATTTCGAGGTAGGGCTGTGAAACGCATTGTCTTAATTGCAGGGTTTGAATCTTTTAATGCTGATTTGTACCGCAAAGCTGCCGAGTTGGCTGTTTCTGGGTGTCAGGGATTGGAAGTGCGGGTTTTTAGCGATCGCGCCCTCGCAGACGAACCGGACGCTGTAGCGGCTGCCCTCTCTAATGCTGATGTGTTTTTCGGGAGTTTGCTGTTTGATTACGATGCGGTAATGTGGCTGCGAGAAAGGGTGCAACATATCCCGATTCGCCTGGTTTTTGAGTCTGCTTTGGAATTGATGAGTCTTACTCAAATCGGCGCTTTTAAAATTGGGGACAAACCGAAGGGAATGCCGAAGCCTGTTAAGTTTATTCTGGATAAGTTCAGCAATGGGCGAGAAGAAGATAAGCTGGCTGGTTACATCAGCTTTTTGAAGGTGGGGCCGAAGTTATTAAAATATGTGCCGGTGCAAAAAGTGCAAGATTTGCGGAACTGGCTGATTATTTATGGTTATTGGAATGCGGGCGGTGCGGATAATGTTATCTCGATGTTTTGGATTATTTCCGAAAAGTATTTGGGGCTGAAGGTTGCAGAAATTCCGCCGCCTGTGGAAACTCCCAATATGGGTTTATTGCATCCCGATTATAATGGTTATTTTGAATCGCCTCGGCAATATTTGGATTGGTATATGAGTCATCAAAGTGCTAGGCGCGGGCCAGGTACCAGTTCCACAAAAGAGGCTAGACATCTTGATAGAAATGGTTATAATGGGCAAGATGCCCGTTCCACAAAATTTGATACGAATTGGTCGGAAAATTCAGACCAGGTTTCTAACGGGCAAGATGCCCGTTCCACAAAATTTGGAACCAATTGGTTGCAAAATTCATATCCAGTAAAATCCCCTGTTGTGGGCATCTTGCTTTACCGCAAGCACGTTATCACTAAGCAGCCTTATATTCCTCAATTAATTCGCTATTTTGAAGAGGCAGGAATTGTGCCTTTGCCGATTTTTATCAATGGCGTTGAAGGCCATGTGGCGGTGCGGGATTGGATGACGACTGCTGATGAAACTGCGCGGCGAAAACAAGGCAATATTGAAACTCTTTCGCTTTCTAAAGATGCTGTGGAAGTTGATGCGATTGTTTCTACTATTGGCTTTCCTTTGGTTGGCGGGCCTGCTGGTTCTATGGAGGGTGGAAGGCAGGTGGAAGTTGCTAAGCGGATTTTAACTGCTAAAAATGTACCTTATTTTGTGTCCGCACCTCTGCTGATTCAGGATATCCATTCTTGGACTCGTCAGGGGATTGGGGGTTTGCAAAGTGTGGTATTGTATGCTTTGCCTGAGTTGGATGGCGCGATCGATCCTGTTCCCCTGGGCGGTTTGGTGGGTGAGGATATTTATCTGGTGCCCGATCGCGCCAAACGCCTGACAAGTAGAATTAATAATTGGGTGAAACTACGTCGAACTCCGCCATCTGAAAGGAAAATTGCGATTATTCTCTACGGGTTTCCTCCCGGTTACGGGGCGGCGGGTACGGCTGCTTTATTAAATGTACCGAAATCGCTGCTAAATTTCCTGCACAAACTTCAAGCAGCAGGTTATACAGTTGGAGAAATTCCGGCTGACGGTGAGGAGTTAATTCGCAGCGTGAAAGAGGCGGATGAAGCTACTGGTGACGGGCAAGACGCCCGTACCACAAAAGAGACTGTTAATGTCAAAACTTTAGAAAAATGGCTGGGATATCTGTTAACAAGTCGGATCGAAAAACAGTGGAAATCTTTAACGGGTACGGGAATTAAGACAGACGGCGACGAGTTCCAAATCGGTGGCATTCAACTGGGGAATGTTTGGATAGGTTTGCAGCCGCCGCTGGGAATTTCGGGCGATCCAATGCGCTTAATGTTCGATCGCGATTTGACGCCTCACCCTCAATATGCTGCTTTTTACAAGTGGCTGCAAAATGATTTTCAAGCTGATGCTGTGGTTCACTTCGGAATGCACGGTACTGTTGAATGGTTGCCGGGATCTCCTCTGGGAAATACTGGCTATTCTTGGTCGGATATTTTGTTGGGAAGTTTGCCGAATCTTTATATCTATGCTGCCAACAATCCCTCCGAATCGATGTTGGCAAAACGGCGCGGTTACGGTGTTTTGATTTCTCACAACGTGCCGCCCTACGGTCGCGCGGGCTTGTACAAAGAATTGATGGCTTTGCGGGATTTGATTGCCGAATATCGGGAAGATCCGGCAAAGAATTATGTGCTGAAAGAGGCTATTTGCAAGAAAGTTTTAGATAGCGGTTTGGAGGCTGATTGTCCGTTTGATGAGGCTCGCAAGTTGGGGATTGCTTTTAGTTTTGAGAAGGTGGGAATGTTCAGTGCTGATGCTTTTAACCGCTATTTGGTGAAGCTTTACGAGTATTTGCAGGTGGTGGAATGTCGCTTGTTTTCTTCTGGTTTGCACGTTCTCGGGGAACCCCCTAATTCTGAGGAAATGGCCTCTTATCTTGAGGCTTATTTTGGGGATAGGTTATCACAGGAACAGGTGAAAACAATTGTTTCGCAAGCAAGTACAGGCAAGATGCCTGTGCCACAAACAAGCACAGGCATCTTGCCTGTGCCACAAGAGGGGTTTGATGGGGTTTTTGAGGAGGGTGTGTTGGTGCGGAATTTGTTGTTGCAAACAACGGATGAGTTGACTAATCTTATGCGGGGTTTGAATGGGGAATATATTCTGCCTGCACCGGGTGGGGATTTGCTGCGGGATGGGGCTGGGGTGTTGCCAACTGGTCGGAATATTCACGCTTTAGACCCTTATCGGATGCCTTCTCCTGCTGCTTATGAAAGGGGGCGCGAAATTGCTAGGAAAATTCTTGAGAAGCACCTTGAGGAACAGGGTAAATATCCTGAGACTGTGGCGGTGATGTTGTGGGGTTTGGATGCGATTAAGACTCGGGGCGAATCTATTGGAATTCTGCTGGAATTGGTGGGGGCTGAACCTCTGAAAGAAGGTACGGGCCGCATTGTTCGCTATGAATTAAAACCGTTAGCTGATGTCGGTCATCCCCGGATTGATGTGTTGGGAAATCTTTCGGGGATTTTCCGTGATAGCTTTGTGAATATTATTGAATTGTTGGATGATTTGTTCGTGCGGGCGGCGGATGCTGATGAACCAGAATCGGAGAATTTTATTCGCAAACACGCTTTAATTTTGCAGGAACAAGGTGTAGAGAATTATTCGGCAAGGTTGTTTTCTAATCCGGCTGGAGATTTTGGTTCTTTGGTTAACGATAGGGTTGTTGATGGTAGTTGGGAATCGGGGGATGAGTTGGGAAAAACTTGGGAAAGTCGCAATGTTTTTAGTTACGGGAGAAAGGATAAGGGGGAAGCGAGACCGGAGGTTTTGACCCAGTTGTTGCAAGGGTGCGATCGCATAATTCAAGAAATAGATTCTGTTGAATACGGTTTGACTGATATTCAAGAGTATTATGCGAATACTGGCGGTTTGAAGAAAGCCGCAGAAAAGCAGCGCGGCAAAAAGGTTAACACGAGTTTTGTAGAAAGTTTTTCTCAGGATACCACGCCTCGCAATTTAGAAGATTTGCTGCGCTTGGAATATCGAACTAAGTTGCTAAATCCTAAGTGGGCTAACGCGATGGCAAATCAAGGTTCTGGCGGCGCTTATGAAATTTCGCAGCGCATGACGGCGTTAATTGGTTGGGGCGGAACGGCTGATTTTACTGATAGTTGGGTTTACGATCAGGCCGCTGATACTTATGCTTTGGATGAGGAAATGGCGCGGAAGTTGCGCGAGGCAAATCCTGAAGCTTTTCGCAATATTGTAGGGCGAATGTTGGAGGCTAACGGGCGGGGTTTCTGGCAGCCGGATGCGGATAAGTTGCAGCAGTTGCGCGAGTTGTACGAATTGACTGATGAGAAGATTGAAGGGGTGACAGTGTAGTTTTTTTAGTCTAAATATTTAAGGGCGGGCTAGAAGCCCACCCCACAATAGTTTCAAATTTTTTCAGGTGCAAGTTAGAGGCGCGGCTATTAAATACCCCGATCGCCCTGCGGTTTTGTTACAGGAACTGACGGTTTCTTATTGGGAGAATTAAAAGCTCGATCGACCATATCTCCAAAGGGAACAAACTGCGGTGCCGCCGATTGAGCTCCGGTTCTGAACGTTGTAACTGGCCCGCTGCCGTCTTGGGCAAAATTAATCAATCTCGTTAAAGCATCACCGGGATTTTTAGCATTTCGCTTGTCTAGGGTAAACAGCAGATTTTGAGAGTTGCACCGCCCCCGTCCGTTCACGTAACAAACTACGGGCAAGTTATTCACAATTCCTGTTGTTAACTGCAAGTTGCTCAATCTTCCGCCATTCTGGGCAACAGCTTTTGTCAATCTATTGGAAACCATTTGGCAGCGCTGCCAAGGTGTATATTCGCGGCCGAACTCGGTAGATTTCCACAGAATCATCGGATCTGTTGTGACATTTCCCCGCCGCGCAATTGTGACAAAATTGCGGCCGGAAGTAACGCACTGAAATGTTGTTCTAGTGTTATTCCAGTTGCTCGTTGGAGCTGCTTGCACTTGGCTTGCAAAGGCGACAGTACCGGCGAAAACTAAAGCGGATGCTAATAAGGGTGCAGTGAATTTCATAATAACTCCTGCCGCTAAGGCAGCTAAATTTATGTAGGAAGTCATAGTTGTAGGGACAGGGCTGTGTCCCTACCTATTCAATTTCTGCTGGTGGGCTGTCGCACCCGGATATTTTTCAAATATTAAATTACGTTATTGCACCTCATATCTGTAGGTACAGGGCACTGCTGTGTCCTTGTTTCAAAACTTGGGAACGCGGCTTTAGGCACACGGCACGGCCCTTTCCTTGTTCCAAAACTTCGAGACTGTGGAACAAGCATCCTAGATAGTGTTTTTAGCTACATTCTTCAAAGCCAGAGCCGTCAACAATGGTAAGTAAAATTACAAAGGACAGCTCCGAAATTGGCTGCCAAATAACTTTTTATGAAACCTCGAATCATTGTTTGCGGGTTGGGCCACACGGGACACAAGATTTTTTGTTTGTTGAGACAGCAGGGAGCGATCGCGATCGGTATTAGCGATCGCCCAATTCGCGGCGAAACTTCTGATGTGGTTGTCGGCAATTTGCAAGCAGCTTCTACCTTGTTGGCGGCTGGCATTCAAAACGCTCACACTTTAGTAATTGCAGCAGACGATGATGCTGTGAATTTGGCAATTTTGATGCAGGCGAGGATTCTCAATCCTCAGATCCGAATCATCAACAGATTGTTCAATACTAGCTTGGGCGATAGGATTGACCACACTTTGCCCGATCACACTTCCATGAGCGTTTCATCGTTGGCGGCTCCGGTTTTTGCCTTTGCGGCTCTCGGAAGTCAGGCGATCGGACAGTTGCGTTTGTTCGATCGCACTTGGCCGATTCACGAAGAATATATCGATGAAACACATCCTTGGAAAAATCGAAAACTGAGCGATTTGTGGGACGATCGATCGCGAATGTTGATTTATTATCTGCCGGCTGCTAACAAAACTGATTTAGTATCGGCGGTGCTTGCCGATCGGCAGTGTCAGCAGGGCGATCGGCTAATTGTTGCCACTCAGCCGACTATCCGCAGCCCCCAAAAAACTTTCACTCAAAAACTGCTCAAAACATTAACTAACCTGCGCCGATTTCAGCAGCACAGCCAAGCAGCAGTAATTGTTGTACTGACGCTGCTGGCAATGATTGCCGTTGCTACTGCCACCTATATTTGTGTTGACGATAATATCTCAATTGTCGATTCTCTCTATTTTTCAGTAGGGATGATTACCGGAGCCGGAGGCCATGAAAAAGTGGCGGAACAAGCTCCTGAAAGCATTAAACTATTTACAGTTGTGATGATGTTAGTTGGAGCCGGCATCATAGGGATCTGCTACGCACTGCTCAACGATTATGTATTGGGAACTCGCTTTACCGAATATTGGGATGTGGCGCGAGTGCCGCAGCGCAATCATTACATTATTTGCGGGCTCGGAGGAATTGGCATCCAAATTGCTAAAGAACTGCACACTAACGGTTACGATATTGTGGCGATCGAGCAAGATCCGAACAGCCGATTTCTGAGCACGGCTCGCTCAATGAAAATTCCGGTCATTCAGGGAAGTGCTAGTTTGCCCGCAACTCTGGAAGCTGCTAATGTTAAGCAAGCCGCAGCACTTTTGGCGGTAACTAGCAGCGATATGTCTAATGTCGAAATTGCCTTGAGCGCTAAAGGATTGGCACCCAAACTATCGGTTATTGTCCGCAATCAAGACCCACATTTTGCTTTGATGGTGCAGCAAGTTTTTGAGTTTGAAGGAGTTTTGAACCCGACGGAATTGGCTGCTCCTGCTTTCGCAGCGGCGGCGATTGGAGGCAGAATTTTGGGCAACGGAATGACTGCTGACAGTCTATGGGTTTGCTTGGCCACATTGATTACGCCAAACCATCCTTTCTGCGGCCAGCGCATTCAAGATGCTGCTAAGTCTGCGGATTTTGTGCCTCTTTATGTGGAAACTAAGTGTCAAACTCTCCACGGCTGGGATTTACTGAATTGTTGTTTGACTACGGGGGATGTTTTGTATTTGACGATGCCGGCGAATCGGTTGGATCAACTGTGGAGAACGACCTCGGAATTAATTAAAACTTAATGGTTTGATGCGGTAATTTATTTTGCCGATCGCTCAATTGCAACTACAAACCTGATAAAATGGGCCCTGTATAGTAAATAGGACTTACGGCTAATCCTCAGAAATCCGGTTTCTTAGGGCAAGTTCTAGTATAAATAACTAACAGAGTCTCAATTAGTTGCGGTTTAGAATGAGAAAATTTTTAGCATTATGTGTGTTTGGGATGATCGTGGCGATCGCCTCTGTAGCTGTGGCGGCTCAACCTTTGTTCGTCTCTTATCCTCCAGCCAACCACAAAACTACAGCCGATCGCATCTTTTTAATCGGTACAGCGCCCGCACCGGGACAAGTGTTAGTAAATGGCAACCAAATTTCGCGTACCGCATCTGGGCATTTCGCCCCGACTTTTCCCCTGCAACTCGGCGAAAATCTCTTTACCTTGCGTTACGAAAATCAGGAAGTCAAAATTAAGGTGACGCGCGAGTCGAATCAGCCGGAAGTCCCTGTAGGATTGGCTTTTGCTAAAGATTCCCTGACACCGAAAGTCGATGTGGCGAGTTTGCCGGGGGAATATATTTGCTTTGGGGCGATCGCACCTGCGAATGCTCAAGTTTCAGTAAAATTGGCAGGCATTACTATTCCTTTAAAAGCGCGATCGCAAGTCGAATTACCCGACAACGCATCTGTACTGTTAGACGCAAATTCCCCCATCAAAAAAGGCGGTAGCCAACAGTATCAAGGCTGTGCTAAAACTCCCCCTAACCCACCCTTGGCAACGGGGAGCAATGAGTCTAAATCTTCCCTACCCAAGGCTGAAAAAGTTGAATTAGGAGTGCCTGTATTTGAGCTAACAATGAACGCTCAAACTATCAGCCAACAAGGTACTGGCAAGATTTCTATTCTTTCTCCTGCTGACTTAGAAATAGCCGAAGTAACAGCAGATCCTGGTGTTGCCAGAACCGGGGCAAGTACAGATTTTTCTCGGATGACACCGCTGCCCAAGGGAACGCGAGCAACAGTTATCGGGCGCGAGGGAGAATGGCTCAGACTCGATTACGGTGCTTGGATTAAAGCCTCGGAAGTGCGAATTGTCCAGGATTCAGTGCCTCCGCGATCGATTATTCGCAGCGCCAGTTCGCGTCAAGTGTCCGGCTGGACAGAGGTGTTATTCCCCTTAGAAATACCCGTCCCAGTCACTGTGCAGGAAGGAGAAGGCACTTTTACTTTAACGCTGTACAATACCACCGCTCAAACTGACATTATTCGCGTCTCTGATGACCCGGTAATTTCACGTTTGGAATGGCAACAAATCTCGCCACTGCAAGTACAATACACTTTTAATCTCAAATCTACCCAGCAGTGGGGTTACAAGTTGAGATACGATGGCACAACTTTAGTGTTGTCTTTAAAACACCCGCCTGCGAATACAAGCATGATGCCCAATTCGCAAGCAAAACCATTATCGGGAATTAAAATTCTCATCGATCCGGGACACGGCGGGCCGGAGGATGGAGGTGCGGTGAGTCCAGTGGGGATTAGAGAAAAAACAGTAGCTTTAACAGTGTCTAAATTGGTGCAACAGGAATTGCTAAATCGGGGCGCGAGTGTGGTAATGACGCGGGTAGAAGATGTCGATTTGGATTTGCCACCGAGGGTGGAAATGATTCAAAAAGAAGAACCTGCGATCGCAATTTCAATTCACTACAATGCTTTGCCGGATAACGGAGATGCCATTAAGACTAAAGGCGTCGGCGCTTTCTGGTTTCACCCGCAAGCGCACAGTTTGGCAATATTTTTGCACAATTATTTAGTTGCCAAGTTAAACCGTCCGAGCTATGGTGTATTCTGGAACAACTTAGCCATGACTCGTCCTGCAGTTACTCCATCTGTTTTAATGGAATTGGGATTTTTGATCAATCCCGAAGAGTTTGAATGGATTGTGAATCCGACAGAACAAAAGAAATTAGCTGAGGCGATCGCCCAAGGTGTTACCGAATGGTTTGCCTCGGTCAAATAACAGTTAGTAGTAAGAACTGAAGTCTTTCTCCAAAAAATCCTAGTCAGGACTTCAGTTCGGTCAATCCAAGGAAATGAAATAATGCTAATTTTTACTCAATCAAAAGCTTTTTTTATTGCAGCCGTAGTTGCAAGTCTTAGCTTCTCACTTTACAGCTTTCCTGTTTTCGGCAAGCAGCAAAATCTTTCTCCCGCAAAAGCAGAAGCTTTAAAAAAGCAAACTCATTGCTCGTTTATTACAGGTGAAGGTGGTGCTGTTAACATTCGCAAAGGCCCAGGCACTAAGTACGCGGTTGTTGCTAAATTGAAAAGAGGAGACGGAGTTAGGGCTGTCAGCAGACAAGGTAATTGGGTGAAAATTGCGGCCAGATTTTCGGGTAATCCTCCTAATGAAACTTTGACAATCCTTGACGGTTGGGTGAGCAATCAATTTATTAATGGCTGTTCCGAAGACCAATTTGACAGGTGGCGGCAATAGGGAATTTGGTTTGTAGTAAGGATTTCAGTCCTTAGTTGAGATAAAAGCTAAAGTTTTCACTAAAAACCACACCTGGAGATTTTTAAAAGTGGTACAAAAAAGACGATCGCCCTGATTCATTGTTGCATTATCAACCAGCTAAACACCTGTTCAGCGGTGATATTCAGAGGAATCATTTCGGGCACAGGAAGGACATCGCTACCTTCGCAGAATTGCGGTTGTTGGTTGGGCAAAAACGCTAAAATCGATCTATCGTCTGGATCGATTAGCCACCCCAACTGACAATTATGTTGAAGACAGTGAATAATTTTTCTAGTTACGCGATTTGAGCTTTGCTGTGGCGACAGGATTTCGATCGCCCAATACGGTGCAATTAGCACATCATCTACTGGTTCGCCACTGTCATCAAATTGAATCTGTTCCCACAATAGTACCGCAATATCTGGAACAATCGATCGACCGCCAAAGGTACACCGCAACTCTGGAAACGCATAAGCTATCTTTGGAGTTTCCGTCACCTGATTAATTTCATTGCAGGCTTTGGATTGCAATCGGCTGTGCTTTATTTTTGGGAGAGGTTTTTGGATAATCTCGCCCTCAATGTATTCGCAGGCAGGTTTAGTTTCTGGCAGTTTCAGAAATCCTTCCAGGGTGAGGCGCCCAGTTGCGATTGTCATAAATAAATTCCTCAATTCTACCTATCTTCCGTGTAAGCGAAAAAAATATTTATCTTGCATTAAAAATGTGCTGTGTCGCCTAATCTCCCGGAACAATCTGCTGCTTAAACTCAAACAAATTAGGATTTTCTGGGTCATAAAAAGCCCGCAACCAATGCACGTTTGGAGAACCAAAAGTTTCAACTCTAGTAAAATTTTTCATTCTCGGTAATTGAGTCTCATCGGTAAAATGGGGTAAAGGTTTATCGATGCGGAAATAGTGAGTATCGCCGTGGACGAATACAACCTGCCCTGGGAAATTGCCTGTTTCTGTTTCCAGAGTTGCGATAAAATCGTTGTAGCCGCTTCTTCTTTTGTCCGTCGGATCGAATTCAAATCCCGGATTTGCCTGTGCAACTAACACAATTCCTTTGCTGTTGCTGCGTTTGGCTAAAGCAAAACATTCTTTGATCCAGGCTAAGTTAGCCCAATTGCGATCGGCATATTCAGCATATGCTTCGGGAGTGCGGCCAAAATTGTTGTTGCTTCCCGGCATATTAATCGCCAAAAACACAACGCCATGATAAATCCAGCGAACATTTTCGCGGAATTTAGCAAACTGCGGGTTTTCGCTTTGACGGGTGAGAGTTAAGGTGCGCTTTCCCAAACTTTGATTACCTTGGTTGAAGATTTCCCGCAGTTTAGCGAGTCTTTCTACTGGATCGTAACTGCCGTTATTTGAACGGTGGCAATCCGTCCATTCATTGTCACCATAAACTAGAATAAATGGGATTTCAAAATTATCAAATAACTGCTTGCGACTGACAAAAGTTGCATCATCGCAGACACTAGAACCGTTTTTAATGTCGCCGTCGTGGACGACAAACGCTGCCGGCGATCGATTGATATCTGCAATCAAACTCGGAAATTTTGCTTCTTGTTCGGCACTGTAGGGCAAATCGCCAATTAAGGCAAATTCAAAAGGTCTATCGCCCGAAGTTTGAGCGTAAGTTAAAACCCCAAAACCCATAATTGCTACAAAAAAAATTAAGGCAAGAATTAGATAGTTTTTTTTCATTTTTTGAGCCGTAAGGAAATTATTTATGATACCATGTTAGCCGACAAATTACTCTTAAAAATCATGAATTTTCGTCGGTTGCTCTCGATAATTGCCATGCTTTCGATCGCAGGCTGCAATGTCCAAACGCCACAAACTAACACACAGACTACAGAAAGTCGATCGCCAATTGCAGCCCCTGTTCCCCCCAAACCACAGTCTGAAATCAAAGAAGCAAAACTAATTGCTGTCGGCGACATCATGATGCACAGTACCCAAACGCGATCGGGCTACGACGCAAAAAAGAAAACATACAATTTTGACAGTTTCTTCGCACCAGTTAAAAGTATCCTATCAACAGGCGAGTGGGTCATCGGAAATCTCGAAACACCTTTAGCGGGCGAAGATGCGGGCGGATATACGGGATATCCGCTATTTAACGCACCGGCTCAATTAGCAGATGCTGCTAAAAAAGCCGGATTCAATATCTTGACAACCGCGAACAATCATGCTTTAGACCGTGGAGAAAAAGGGGTAATTAGGACGATCGCCAATCTGAGCGATCGCAAAATTGCCTCAACAGGAACAGCCGCATCAGCCACCGAAGCTTCACGCACTTTAATCAGCACCAAAAATAACATTTCACTAGCCATCCTAGCCTACACCTACGGCACAAACGGCATTCCCATACCCAAAGGCAAAGATTACTTAGTTTCCCTAATCGACGAAAAAAAGATACTCAAAGACATTGCTAAAGCCCGAAAACAAGGAGCAGATATTATCGCAATTTCCCTGCATTTTGGCGATGAATATCAGCGACAGCCAAACCCCCAACAAAAACAATTAGTGGAAAACCTATTAAAAGCTGGTGCAGACATCATTCTCGGCAGCCATCCCCACGTCGTCCAACCTTACAAGATTTTTAATTTTCCCGGAAAAAATGGCAAAACCCGCAAAGCTGTAGCAATTTATTCAATGGGAAACTTCATTTCCGGTCAGAATAAAAAATATACCGATTTAGGCGTAATTTTGCAAGTAAATATTCGCAAAACATTTCCCGAAAAAAGCACAGAAATTACCAGCATTCAAACCATTCCAACTTGGGTTCACCGCTATACTCAAAACAATAAAACGAACTATCGCGTTTTGCCCTTACAAACAACTGTCAGCCAGAAAAAAGATGCACTGCTAGCAACTTCACAGTATCCTGTTTTATCAAAATATTTGCAGGATATGAACAATCATCTTAACTCTTTGAATAGTCCCAAAAAATCCAAATAATTTGGCAGTGAAAATTGGGAATGGGGCATTAGTTATTGGAATTGGAAGCCTAGCCGAGGGATTTGTATTCCCAGGCAGTGCTCATTCCTAAGATAACAACTTAAGCTAGGGAACCATTTGTCAATCAGCAATTATGCTCAGCATTTACTCAGGTTTTGGGTATAAAACTTAAGATTTAGGCGATTCAAAAATCATGCCGAATCTTCAGCAAATAAATTTACCCACGCTTGGATATCCTTTCCAATCAGTGCGAAATGGGCAGCAGAATAGCGCGTCATATCAACTCCGCTAGCATCGGAATTGTAAAATCGAATCAACAGTCAATACTCAACTATCATTTAGTTTTTCGACTGACAGTTAACAGTCAACAATAATTTCCGTTGCACCGGAATTGATATCAATTGACTCCTGATAAGCTTTGGAAGCAATCATGTATCCAAAGGAAGAGGGTGTAATGGAGTAGAGCGCGTTTTCTTTTTGTGATTATATTCTTCCGATACGCCAAGATAATCTGAGGGTTGATATCTGCCAAATATTTCAGCGAAAATATTAGGCAGTTTTCGATAAGGAGAAACACCCATATCTTTAAGCATGATGTCAATATATTGTTGAAAGCGAGTATTAATCGCACAGGATCGCGAAGGTTCAAATTGAATATTTGCGCGTTTCCACTCGCGGATATATTCAATACTTTTTTCCATATTTTCGCAGGAAGGTAACTCAAGTTCACCACGCAAGTAAGCACATAGCCATTGTGTGGCAATTTCGACTGCTGGCACGTGCATATATCCATGATTGAACCCGGCAAAGGCAATGCCAGGAATGTGAGGATGAAGCAAGTGACGATATAACTGCACGCCATCGGGTTCGGTTTCCAACATTTTTCGATATTTATCAGGCAAAAATGGAAAAATCGGCGTTTGCGAACCCAAAGATAGAACGACTAAATCGCATGGAATCTCACAACCATTTTTCAACTTTACTGCTTCTGGCGAAAAACCAGATAATTCTGCACGGTGGGGCGAGATTTTTCCTTCTGCAATAAACGGATAGTAATTTTCAGGCGCAACCGCTGTGGCTGAACGTAAATCAGGCAATAGTTTGTGGTCTGGTTGTACAGCTTTGATTCGACCCTGGGCCTCTCGATCTTTTCCAGAAACATTTCGCTGAACTTGAAAGCGGAAGATGGATGCAATCAAATCCCAAAAAGCTGAAACAATGAAGCCAAGGCGATTGTGCAGGAAACGTTCAATGGCGGTTGGATGTGCCCAACTTGTCATCATCACTGTTCCAAAACGGCTGAATAATGCGTAGGTAAAATGTACGCCCAAAATTCGTTCTGGCACAAGCCACCGCGGTGTACGAAATACATGATTTACTTGTGCGCCTTGTTTTGCTGCGAAAGTCGCCATGTCCAAAGCGCTTTTTCCAAAACCAACGATTACAACTCGTTGATTGTCGAATATATCAAGCGTGTGGACATCCCGTTCAGTGATAATTTTCCCGCCGAAATCTTCTATACCTGGAAATTCAGGTTGATACTTTCCTTCTGTATATTGCCCAACTGAGATAACGACATATCCAAATAATTCTTCGTGAACGCCATCCTGGTTTTTATATTTTAATAGCCAGCCATCTTCTGTTTCTTTGAGTTCCATAACTTCATGATTTAACCGCACATCAAGATTTAAATGGTTGACCGCTTGCTCCAAATAATTCAGGATTTGTTCTCCGGTGGGATGTAAATCCGGAGTGAATGGCCAGGGAAAATCAGATAAATGATACTGTTCCCTGATATTTTGCAGGTGTACGTTTGGGTATGCAAGTGCCCATACTCCGCCAATCTTTTCGGATTTCTCGAAAACAACTGCTGCGAAACCATTTTTCTTGAGAATATGGGCTGTCGTAATGCCTGATATTCCCGCGCCAATAATGGCAATTGGCATACCGTTTTTGTATTGCATATATTTGAGTCTCCTTATTTAGTATGGGTATTAGAATAATTTTACTGAGGCAGTGACCAGCAACCGGAAAGCCTTGCACTGAGAAATTTTTTAATTGATCGCTCTCAAAAATATAGAGGCGCTGTCACCCCGTCAAATTAGCGATCTTAAACCTAACTGCTGATAGTAGTCTAAGTGGTTATAGACTAAGGGGGAGAGCAATTCTTACAGTCTGGCTGCTACAGCCTCAGTGGAGGCGAGCTGGCACATTCCGATCACCCCAAGGATTTAACTAATAACTAATAACTAATAACTGCTTAATTAACCAAGCGATCGTCCTTTCCACATCAGCAGCCTGCTCAGCATAGGGAATCTGCAGCCGCTGCACTATCACAACCGGAATTTCCAGTTCCCTAGCAGTAGCAATTTTAGCATAATTAGCACTGCCGTCGCTGTTTTTTATAAAAATTGAATCAATTTGATATTTTAATAGTAATTGTCGCTGGTCTTCCCATAAAAAACGCCCCCCTTGCTATTAGACATCTCCGAAAAATAAAATAAAGAGTAGGAAGAGATGGTAAAATATCTTTTTTTCGGGACTGAACATGAGT